>DASUXK010000168.1:0-6595 GCA_036377935.1 Usitatibacter sp. | reverse complement strand
CGCGAGGGGCCCGAGAAGCCCACGCCGAAGCCCATCATGGCCATGAGCGCGACGATGCTCCACGCGGGCGGCACGCCCGAGGCGAGCGCGATCGAGCACAGCGCCGCCGCGCCGAGCGCCGCGGCGATGAGCCGTTCCTGGTGCTCGCCCTTCGAGGCGAAGAATCCGCCCGCGCCCACGCCCGCCGCGTTGCCGAGCAGGTACGCGGTGAGCCCCGTCGTCGCGAGGGCGAGCGTCACGCCGTAGACGCTCGAGAGCACCGGGGGCCCGAAGTTCTGCAGGCCGCCGAACGCCATCACCGAGACGAGGAAGAACGCGAAGCACATCCACACGACGCCCACGCCGAGGAAGGCGAAGGATCCGCCCTCGCGCTTCGGCGCTTCCTCCGGGTGGAGCTGCGTGTCGTCGAGGAGCGCGCGGTTGGCGAAGAGGAACGCGAGGGCGAGGAGGCCCACGACCGCGGCGCCGGATGCCGCCGTGCGCCAGCCGAACGCCTGCGCGAGCGCGATCACGAACACCGGCGCGGCGGCCCATCCCAGGCTTCCCGTGAGCCCGTGCACCGAGAACGCGTGGCCAAGACGCGGCGTGGAGACGCGGCGGTTGAGGATCGTGTAGTCGGCGGGATGGAAGACGCAATTGCCGAGGCCCATGATGGCGGCGGCCGCGAGCACGAACGCGAAGTCGGGAGCGGCCGCGAGCGCGAATCCCCCGGCCGAAAGCAGCGCCAGGCCGCCGCACAGCACGCGCAGCGCGCCGAACCGGTCGACGACGAAGCCCGCCAGCGCCTGCCCCACGCCGGAGACGACGAAGAACACCGTCATCGCGGAGCCCACCTGCGTGAAGCTCAAGCCGAAATCCCGCATCAGCCACGGGAAGAGCGGCGGCATCACGAAGTGGAAGAAGTGCGACGAACCGTGCGCGAAGCCGACGAGCGAGATGACCGTGGCATCGCGCCGGAAGGCGTTGAGGGAAGGTGCGGCGGCTGCGGACATCGGGTCTCGGGAGGTTGGTTCCCGGATTGTATACGGAGGCGCAACATTTTCCTGACCGCGATCAATCGACGCCCCCGCGCGGGACCATTTAGACTACCGGTACAAAGCGGCACCCCGACCGCCCGACACCAAGAGGAGATTTCCCATGAAGGTACGCACGTTCCGCGCCGCGCTCGCCGCGGCGGCTCTCGCCATCGCCGTTCCCGCATTCGCCCAGACGGAGCTCAAGCTCGGCCACGTCGGCGAGCCGGGGTCCCTGATCGGAGCGGCCGCGGACCACTTCGCCCAGCTCGCGAATTCCCGCCTGGGCGGCAAGTACAAGGTGGTCACGTACGGCTCCAGCCAGCTCGGCGGCGACAAGGAGATGATGCAGAAGCTCAAGCTCGGCACCATCGACATGGTCGAGCCTTCCACGGTCATGTCCTCCATCGCGGACATGTTCGGCGTCTTCGAGATGCCGTACCTCGTGAAGAGCCGCGACCACATGAAGAAGATCGAGAAGGCGGTCTTCTGGTCGAAGATCGAGCCCGCGGCCGAGAAGAAGGGCTACAAGGTGCTCGCCGTGTGGGAGAACGGCTTCCGCCAGATCACCAACAACAAGCACCCGATCGTGAAGCCCGCGGACCTGCAGGGCATCAAGCTGCGCGTGCCCGAGGGCAAGTGGCGCGTGAAGATGTTCCAGGCCTACGGCGCGAACCCCTCGCCGATGAAGTTCTCCGAGGTGTTCACGGCGCTGCAGACGGGCGTCATGGACGGCCAGGAGAACCCGCTCTCGCAGATCTACAGCGCCAAGTTCTACGAGGTGCAGAAGTACCTGTCGATGACCGGCCACGTCTATACCCCCGCCTACCTCGTCGTGAGCACCAACGGCTGGAAGAAGCTGCCGAAGGACGTGCAGAAGACGCTCGAGCAGGCCGCGAAGGAGACGCAGGCGTTCGTCTACGAGCAGGGCGCGAAGATGGACGAGGAGCTGCTGCAGAAGATGAAGGCGGCGGGCATCCAGGTGAACGAGGCCGACAAGGACGCGTTCATCAAGGCCTCGAAGCCCGTCTACGACGAGTTCGCGAAGGAAGTGCCGGGCGCGCGCCAGGTGATCGACAGCTGCATCAAGCTCGGCAAGTAAGGCAAGCGATCGCATGAATCTCGAGAAGGTGCGGGCCGCGTACGAGACGGCCCTGGAGTGGCTCGTCATCGCCCTGATGGCGGTGCTGTTCTTCGAAGTGACGCTGGGAGTGGTGTTCCGCACCTTCGGCGAATCGCTGGTCTGGTACGACGAGGTGGCGTCGATCCTGCTCGCTTGGCTCACGTTCTACGGATCGGCGCTCGCCTCGGTGAAGCGGGCGCACATCGGATGCCCGGAGGTCATGGCCCTCATGCCTCCGGGGCCGAAGCTCGCGTTCCGCGTCGTGGCCGAGGTGCTCACCATCGCCTTCTTCCTGCTGATGGGCTGGACCGGCTACCAGGTGCTGGGCGTGCTCGAGGGCGATACGCTCGTGAGCCTGCCGGACATCCCCGTGTCCTGGGTGCAGTCCGTGGTGCCGATCAGCTCCGTGCTGATCGTGGCCGCCGAGCTCCTGACCCTTCCGGGCGTGCTGAAGAGGACGATGCACCCGCCCGCCATCGCGGGGAGCGCGTCGCAATGATCATCCTGCTCATCTTCGGCTGCGTCCTCGCGCTGGTCCTCATCGACGTGCCGATCGCGGTGTCGCTCGGCATCGTGGCGGTGGCGGCGATGCTGGTCTCGCACGGGACCGATTCGCTGCCCAACCTGCCGATCGCGCTCTACAACGGCGCGACCAACTTCCCGCTGATCGCGATCCCGCTCTTCATCCTGGCGGGCGCGATCATGAACGCATCGGGCATCTCGCAGCGGCTCATCGCCTTCGCGAGCGCCCTGCTGGGCTTCATCCGCGGCGGCCTGGCGATGGTGTCGATCGGCGCCTCGCTGTTCTTCGCGGAAATCTCCGGCTCGGCGGTGGCGGACGTCTCGGCGCTGGGCTCGATCCTCATCCCGGCGATGAAGAGCAAGGGCTACCCGGCGCCGCTCGCCGCCGCCGTGCTTTCCTCCTCGGCCACGCTCGCCGTGATCATCCCGCCCTCGATCCCGATGATCCTCTATGCGGTGATGGCGGGCACCTCGGTAGTGCAGCTCTTCGTCGCGGGCATCGTGCCGGGCGTGATCGGCGGCCTCGGCCTCATGGGGATGGCCTACTGGTTCGCGCGACGCTACAACCTGCCCATCGAGGAGAAGTTCCAGTGGGCGCGGGTGAAGAAGACGTTCCGCGAGGCCTTCTGGGCGTTCACGCTGCCGATGATCATCCTCGGCGCGATCTTCGGCGGCGTGGTGACCGCGACCGAGGGCGCGGCGATGGCGGTGCTCGCCGCGCTCTTCATCGGCCTCGTGGTCTACCGGGAGATGAACCTGCAGCAGCTCAAGCACGCCATGATCGAGGGCGGCGTGCAGACGGCGGTGGTGATGCTGCTCGTCGCCGCCTCGGCGCTCCTGGGCATGTATCTGTCCGAGGTGCAGGCGCCGCAGAGGCTCGCGCACCAGGTGGCGAGCATCACGCAGAACAAGTGGCTGGTGCTCGCGCTGCTCAACGTGCTCTTCCTGCTGCTCGGCATGTTCCTGCACTCGGCCGCGGCGATCATCCTCGTGGTGCCGGTGGTGATGCCGCTGGTCAACGCCGTGGGCATCGACCCGATCCACTTCGGGCTCATCGTCACCGTGAACCTCGGCATCGGCCAGCAGACGCCGCCGGTGGCCTCGGTGCTGATGGTCGCCTGCTCGATCGCGAAAGCTTCGGTGTGGGAGGTGACGAAGGCGAACCTCGGGTTCATCGCGGTGCTCTTCACCATCCTGATGCTGGTGACGTACTGGCCCGCGTTCGGGCTGGGGCTCGTGCACCTTTTCTACCATTGAGCCAAAGCGGAAACACGGAGACCACGGAGAGCACGGAGGACACGGAGAAAGGCAAGCGCCGGGTCGAAAGGCATGAAGGAGAATGGATGCAACGGGCCCGGCCGCGAACGAGGCGTCACCGCACGAAGCGACGAAGACCGTGCTTCAGGCTGGTGGAGTGGAAATTGAGCAGGAGCGCGACCGGCAGCTTGCAAAGCTTGAGATACGTAAGGACCTGCGCCTCGTGGATCGGCAGGAGGCGCTCCACCGCCTTACGCGCAGTCCATCCTGGCGCATTTGGTGCTCGAGGCACGCGCGGTAAGTGCTTTCCAGCAAGCCCGGGCCCAGTGCGCGATGGACTTCCATGGCGGCAGTGATGATGCCGCGCGTGATCAGGGATCCGGCGAGTTCCATGGGAGCCTCCCGCCAATCAACGTTCCAGCTCGCCTGGGGATGACTTGCCGTGGACTTCTCATCATGCCGTCGACTCCGCTCATGACCGCTCATGTCCTCTTGCCGATGATTTCCACGGGTTTCTCCGTGTCCTCCGTGCTCTCCGTGGTCTCCGTGTTTCCGCTTTAACCCCAGAAATGAAGGAATCGAAATGGGTCCGTTGAAAGGAATCAAGGTCGTCGAGCTCGCCCAGATCATGGCCGGCCCGACGTGCGGCATGCTCCTCGCCGACATGGGCGCGGACGTGATCAAGGTCGAGAAGCTGCCCGGCGGCGACGACACGCGCAGCTACTCCGAGCCGCAGGTGAACGGCGAGTCGGCGGCGTTCATGATCCTCAACCGCAACAAGCGCGGCATCGCGGTGAACCTCAAGAAGCCCGGCGGCCTGGAGGTGGTGAAGAAGCTCCTGTCCACCGCCGACGTCGTCACCGAGAACTACCGCAAGGGCACGCTCGACAAGCTGGGCCTGGGCTGGGACGTGCTGCATGAGCTCAACCCGCGCCTCGTCTACTGCGCGATCTCGGGCTACGGACGCACCGGCCCCTACGCCGACAAGGGCGGCTTCGACCTCATCGCGCAGGGCGTCGCGGGGCTCATGAGCGTCACCGGCGAGCCCGGGGGACCTCCGGTGAAATCGGGCACGCCGATCGCCGACATCAACGCGGGCATCTTCGCCTCGCTCGGCATCGTCTCCGCGCTCTTCGCGCGCAACACGACCGGCCGCGGGCAGATGGTGGACACGTCGCTCATGGAAGCGGGCGTCCAGCAGATGTACTGGCAGGCGGCGATCCATTTCGCGACCGGCGCCAACCCGGGCCCCTCGGGCTCCGCGCACATCCTCACCGCGCCGTACCAGGCGTTCCCCACCGCCGACGGCTGGATCAACCTGGGCGGCGCCAACCAGTCGAACTGGGAGCGCATCGTGCGCGCGATCGGCATGCCGGAGCTCGCGGCCGACGAGCGCTTCAGGAACAACACGGAGCGCATGCGCAACCTGAAGGCGCTCGTGCCGATCCTGGGCGATGCGCTGAAGAAGAAGCCCTCGGCGCACTGGATCTCCGTGTTCGAGGCCGAAGGCGTCCCCGTGGGTCCGGTCAACAAGACGTCCGACATGGTCTCGGATCCGCAGGTGAAAGCGCGCGAGATGGTGATCGAGGTCGAGCATCCGAAGGCCGGGCGCGTGAAGGCGATCGGCCATCCGGTGAAGTTCTCGGAGACGAAGGTCGAGGCATCGCGCCCGGCGCCGCTCCTGGGACAGCACACCCGCGAGGTGCTGAAGGACCTGGGCTACGACGACGCGCGCATCGACGCGCTCGCCCAGGAAGGCGCGGTCCAGTGCGCCTGAGGGCCGCTTAGCAATTTCTTAGGAATCCCTGAAGGAAGATGTAGCAAACGGATCCGCGTCGGCCTCCTAGACTGGCGCCTCGATTTTTCGACGCCAACCCGAAGGAGAACAAGCGATGCAATCCCACCGCTACGCCGCGGCCACCCTCGCCGCGGCCGTGCTGGGCCTCGCCGCGGTCGCGTACCACGCGAACGCCGGCGATGCCGCCAAGGCCCGCGACTCGATCGCCCGCGGCCGCTACCTCGTGAAGATCGCCGGATGCAACGACTGCCACACGGCCGGCTACGCGCAGTCCGGCGGCGCCGTGCCTGAGGCCGAATGGCTGGAGGGCGACGCGGTCGGCTGGAACGGGGCGTGGGGCACCACGTATCCCGCCAACCTGCGGCTCGTCCTCGGCAAGATGAGCGAGGACCAGTGGGTCCATGTCGCGAAGACCGCGAAGTACCGTCCGCCGATGCCGTGGTTCGCGCTGCACGACATGTCCGAGGCGGACCTGCGCGCGCTCTACCGCTACGTGCGCTCGCTCGGTCCGGCCGGCAAGCCCGCCCCCGCGTATCTGCCTCCCGGCGCGAAGCCGGGCGGCCCCGTGATCGCCTTCCCGCGATGAGCCGCTACGACATCTACCGGCGCGTGCACAAGGCGGTGCGCGCGTGCCTGTTCGACGCCACGCTCGCCCTCGGCCGCGCCGATCCCCACGACGACTGCGAGGTGCGCGCGGCGCTCGCGGGCCTCGAGGAGCTGCTCGCGTTCTGCGAGACCCACCTCGAGCACGAGAACGCGTTCATCCACCGTGCGATGGAGGCGCGGCGCCCCGGCAGCGCGAAGCGCTTCGTCGAGGACCACGTGCACCACGAGGCATCCATCGAGGCGCTGCGTGCGCTGTCGCACGCGGCCGCGGCCGCG
>DASUXK010000167.1:0-3349 GCA_036377935.1 Usitatibacter sp. | reverse complement strand
CCCGCTTTCCATGGCACGCGGCGCAGGCGGCGATGCGCTCCTCGAGCGTGTCGGGCACGCTCGCCGAAGACGGTTGCGCGGCGGCCGCGGCGAGGACCGCGAAAGAGGCGAAGAGCGCAAGAAGCCGGCGCGGCGCGCGGCGCGACGCGCGCGAAATCCATCGCGACATTCGGGAATCAGCCGTAGAAGACGCGGGAGTGGGTCGCGCAGAGCTCGCGCGGCGACCGCGTCGGATCGCCGGTGAACCCTGCGTTGGGATGCGCAGGATAGCGGAAAGCGCTCGCGCTTGCAGGCCGGCGCCGCTCACCGATCGCCCCAACGGCCTCACTGGCCGGGGCGTCGCCGGAATTTCTCGGGCACGTGCGGCGCGCGCGTGAAGACGCGCACGTACGACGCGCACTCGTAGAGCGCTTCGCGGGGCTCGCCCCCGGCGAGGCATTCCATGGCGCGCCGGCGCGCGGGACCGCGCGACTCCGCCGCCGCGCGGTTCACGCAGGTGAGGCAAAGCCCGTTGCGGGGGCTGCGGAATTTGCCGCGTGCGTCCATGGACCCAGTGTACGAAGCGCGCGCCCGCGCGCGAGTCGCCCATGCGCTGATTCGCGTGTCGGCCATCCACGCGGCCCCTCCTGTCGGACCGGGGAGCCCTCCATCCGGACGTCCCTCCGACGCGCGGCCTCGGCAATCGGCCCACATGCGGCGCTTGGCATGTCCCACAAATTGCGAGTGTTCACTCGCGGTCGTACAGCCATCGTCAATCCGAGAACGAAGAAAGAGTCCATGGCGAAAGCGACCATCAGCAAGCGCGTGCTGGACATGCTGATCCGCGCCAAGCTCGCGAAGGTGGACTGCGGCCACGCCGAGCCCATGCCGGTGGCGTGGCGCCCGCGCGACGGCAGCAACGGCTGCAACTGGGAGATCCCGGGCTGGACCGGCGACTTGCAAGCGGTGCAGGGCTGCGTCGACCAGCTGCGCGATTACCTGCGCTTCCTGCGCGAGCAGTTCGACATTCCCGAAGAAGAAGAGAGCGCCTCGTCCGCTCCCTAGCGGCCGCGGACGTAGGACTCGTCCGACAGCTTCCGCGGCCCCGGCCGCACCAGAATGGGCGAATCTTCCGCCGCCCCGTGATGGGGCCCGAGCCGGATGGCCATCGCCCAACCCGCGAGCGCGTGCGAAGCGCGGCAGATCTTCAGCCGCGCTTCGCGCCTGCTCTCATCCTCCGCCGGCTATCGCCAGACGCTGGAGCACACGCTCGCGGCGTGCCTGCCCGCGCTCGGCGACTTCGGCTTCTTCGATGCACGCGCCGGCGACGAGGTCGTGCGCATCGCGCTCGCGCACGAGGACGACGAGACCGAGGCGATGCTGCGGCCCACGCGCTGGACGCCGCAGTCGCACTCCGGCCCGAACCTGTGCGCGCTGTCGAGCGGCGAGCCCGCGCTGCATCCCGACATCGACGACGCGTGGTACCGGAGCGCCGCCGCGAGCGACGAGCAGCTCGCGGCGATGCGCCGGCTCGCCTTCCGCTCGATGATCACCGTGCCGATGCGCTTCCGCGGCGAGCTCATCGGCGCGCTCACGCTCTTCATGGGGCGCTCGGGCCGGCGCCACGACGCGCAGCATCTCGCGCTCGCCGCGGACCTCGCGGGGCTCGCCGCGCCGGTGGTGGCGAACGCCGCGCTCCTCGAGCGGCACGAGCACGCCACCGCCGCGCTCGAGGCGTCCGAGGCGCAGCTGCGGCTCTCCTGCCAGGCGGCGCGGCTCGGCGCCTGGGACTGGCGCATCGACGAAGGCGCGGTGTACTGGTCGCCCGAGTACCGCGACATCTACGGCCTCGATCCCGACGAGCCGCCGACTTTCGAGCGCGGCATGGCGGTCGTGCTGCCGGAGGATCGCGCGGCGGTCGAGGCGGCGATGCGCCGCTGCGTCGAGACGGGCGAGGAATATCGCTCCGAGCACCGCGTGGCGCATCCGCGCCGCGGGCTGCGCTGGATCCACGCCGTGGGACGCGCGGAGTACGGGCCGGGAAACCGGCCGGTGCGCGTTTCCGGCATGGCCATGGACACGACGGACCGCCGCGAGCCCGACCGCACGCGCGCATACATGGCGGCGATCGTCGAGTCGTCCGAGGACGCGATCATCAGCAAGACGCTCGACGGCACCGTGACCTCCTGGAACCCGGCGGCCGCGCGGCTCTACGGGTACGCCGCCGAGGAGATCGTGGGCAAGCCCATCACCACCATCATCCCGCCGGAGCTGCACGCCGAGGAGGACGACATCCTCGCGCGCGTGCGATCGGGCGAGCGCGTGGACCACTTCGAGACGGTCCGCATCGCGAAGGACGGCCGGCGCATCCCCGTCTCGCTCATGGTCTCGCCGGTGCGCGATGCCGCGGGCCGCATCATCGCCATCTCGAAGATCGCGCGCGACCTCTCGGCGCTGCAGAAGGCGAACCGCGAGCTGCAGGCCTTGCGCGACCGGCTCGCCGAGGAGCTGCAGGCGATGGGCCAGCTCCAGCAGCTGAGCGCGCGGCTCATCCACCGCGACGACCGCCTCGAGGACCTGCTGCTCGAGATCCTCGACGCGGCCCTGGAGATCACCCATTCGACGCGCGGCGTGGTGCAGCTCCACGAGCCGGCGCACGGGACGCTGCGCCTGGTCGCCGCGCGCGGATTCGACGCGGCGTTCTGCGAGTACTTCCGCGAGGTGCGTCCCGCGGAGGGCATGCCGAGCGCGCATGCCATGCGCACGGGAGAGCGCGTGATCGTCGAGGATCTCGCCACCGATCCGCGCTTCGGCGGCACGGAGCGGGCGCGCCGCATGCTCGATGCGGGCGTGCGCAGCCTGCAGTGCACGCCGCTGCGCAGCCGCGACGGCCGCTTCATCGGCAACTTCCTCACGCACGGCGCGACGCCCGCGAACCCCGGGGAGCGCGACCTGCGCCTGCTCGACATCCTCTCGCGCACCGCCGCCGACCTCATCGAGCGCGCCATGGCGCAGGCCGCGCTCAAGGAGGCGGACCGGCGCAAGGACGAGTTCCTCGCGATCCTCGCGCACGAGCTGCGCAATCCGCTCGCGCCCGTGCGCTACGCCGTCTCCATCGCCCGCAACCCCGCCTCCACGGACGAGGCGCGGCGCCGCGCGCAGGCGGTGATCGAGCGCCAGGTGAGCCACATGTCGCGCCTGCTCGACGACCTGCTCGACATCTCGCGCATCGCGCGCGGCACGGTGGCGCTGCGCAAGGAGCGCATGGACCTCGCGGCGAGCCTGGGAGCCGCCATCGAGGCGGCGCGCCCGTTCGTCGAGCCGAGGGGCCACCGCCTCGCCACGCGCGTGCCGGCCGAGCCGATCGTCC
>DASUXK010000166.1:0-4591 GCA_036377935.1 Usitatibacter sp. | reverse complement strand
GAGATCGGCCAGCTCCAGGCGGCGATGCGCGCGATGCAGGAGCAGCTCGCCGGGATCGTGCGGGCGGTGCGCGCGGGCGCGGACTCCGTGGCGGCCGGCGCGCAGACCCTCTCCTCCGAGACGCGCTCGCTTTCGCACCGCACGGAGGAGCACGCGGCGAGCCTCGAGGAGGCCGCGGCGAGCATGGAGGAGCTTTCGAGCACCGTGAAGGAGAACAACGCCCACGCGGTGCAGGCGAAGGACCTCTCGCGCGAGGCGTCCTCGTCGGCCGTCGCCGGCAGCGACGCGGTGAAGCGCGTGGTGACGACGATGGAGGAGATCACGTCGCGCTCGCGCCGCATCGAGGACATCGTCTCGGTGATCGACGGCATCGCGTTCCAGACCAACATCCTCGCGCTGAACGCGGCGGTGGAAGCGGCGCGCGCGGGCGAGCAGGGCCGCGGATTCGGCGTGGTCGCCGCCGAGGTGCGCAACCTCGCGCAGCGCGCGGCCGCCGCGGCCACCGAGATCCGCGGGCTCATCGCCGCCTCGGTGGCGAGCGTGGAGGCCGGCGGGGCGCAGGTGGGCGACGCGGGCCGCGCGATCGAGTCGCTGGTCGCGCACGTGCAGCGCGTGAGCGGCCTCATGTCCGACATCGCCGCGGCGAGCACCGAGCAGGAGCGCGGCATCGGCCAGGTGAGCGCGACGGTGACCCAGATGGACGGCGTGGTCCAGCAGGACGCGGCGGCGGTCCAGAAGAGCGCGGCGGCCTCGGAGCGGCTGCAGCGCGACGCGGCGGAGCTCGCGCGGATCGTGAGCCGCTTCCGCCTCGCGGGGGGCGCCGAGCCCGGCGCGCCCGCGCTTGCGGCGCAGCGCATTCCCCTCCTCGCCGCGGACGTGTGACATCGGTAACGGGGCGGCCGGCGCGCGTTGACGCGCGGTGTCCGCCTCGGTAGCCTCAAGCGTTCCTCCCCGCCGAACGCCTCCATGGCTTCCCGCGGTTTCACGCTCATCGAGATCGTGATCGTCGTCGCCATCGCGGCCGTCCTGCTCTGGATCGCCGTGCCCGCCGTGAGCGCCTACATCGAGAGGGCCCGCGTCGCCCAGGCGGTGACGGAGATCGCGGACATGTCGACGAAGATCCGGCAGCGGATGAAGGCGCAGGGCGTCCTTCCCGATTCGCTCTCGGACTTCAACAATCCCGTCGATCCGTGGGGGCACCCGTACGAGTACGTGAACCTCGCCGATTCCAAGGGCAACGGGCAGGCGCGCAAGGACAAGAAGACCAATCCGCTCAATTCGGATTTCGACCTGTACAGCGTCGGCGCGGACGGCAAGACGAAGCCCCAGGTGACGAACGCCGACGCGCGCGACGACATCATCCGCGCGCGCGACGGCGCCTTCATCGGCCTCGCGTCGGACTTCGACCCGTGAGGCCCGCCTCGCGCCAGCGCGGCCACGTCGCGCGCCGCCTCTTCATGCTGTTCGTGCTCTCGGCGTTCCTGCCGCTCGCGCTGATCGCGGCGCTGTCGCTGGGCGAGGTGAGGAGCCTGCTGCTCCAGCAGGGCGAGCAGCGCCTCGCCGCCACGGCCAAGGCGTACGGCATGACGCTCTACGAACGGCTCCTCGTCGCCTCCGACGTCGCGCTCTCCACCGCGGACCGGGACGCGGCCGAGCTCGCGCGCGACGACCTCGCGCACCGCACGTTCGCCTGGCTCGCGCTCGTCGAGCCGGGCGGGGCGACCATCGACGTGCTGGGAAGGCCCCGCCCGCCGCGGCTCGACGACGAGGCGCGCGAGCGCGCCGCCGCCCGCAAGGTCACCGTGCTCGTCGCCGGCGGCGGGAAGTCCGACGCCCGCGTGATGGTGGCCGTGCCGCGCCCCGGCGCGGCCGCGCGCGGGGAGCTCGTCGTCGCCGAGGTCAAACCCGAGTACCTGTGGGGAAGCGAGGACGAGGCGCCCGCCGCGACGGACTACTGCGTGATCGAGGACGTTTCGGGCACGCCGCTGCACTGCACGCTGCGCGTGGACGCGAAGCTGCGCGGCGCGATGCTCGCCGCGAGGAGCTCGCACCTGCGCGGCGCCTCGTGGAAGCAGGACGACGAGGAATACCGCGGCATCGCGTGGGCGCAGTTCATGCGCGCGGGCTTCGGCACGCCGGACTGGGTGGTGATCGCCGCGCAGCCGGAAAGCCACCAGCTCAAGCGCGCGATCCAGTTCGGCCGCCTGTACGTGCCGGTGGTCGTGCTCGCGCTGCTGCTCGTGAGCTGGCTCACCATCCGGCAGGCGAGCCACATCGTGGAGCCGCTCGCGCGCCTCGCCGAGCGCGCGCGCGGCATGGCGCGCAACGACTTCAAGTCGCGCGTGGACCTGGAGCGCGAGGACGAGTTCGGCGAGGTCGCGCTCGCCTTCGACTCGATGTCGCAGAAGCTCGGCCGCCAGTTCGCCTCGCTCCAGGCGCTCTCCGAGATCGACCGCCTGATCCTGTCGACGGTGGACAGCGCGCAGGTGATCCGCACGGTGCTCCACCGGCTGGGCGGCGCGGTGCGCGCGGACGCGGTGAGCGCCACCCTCCTCGAGCACGACAACGCGGACCATGCGCGCACGTACTTCCGCTCCTCGGACGGCGACGAGAGCCTCGAGATGGAGCGCCACGAGATCGACTCGGGCGAGCGCGCGGAGCTCGAGGGCGCGTCCTCGGGCCAGTGGCTGCAGCTCACCGGCCGCGCGCCCGCCTTCCTGCGGCGGCTGGCGGCAAGCGGGGCGACCACCGCGTACGTCCAGCCCGTGATGTGGCGCGGGACGCTCTGCGGCGCCCTCGCCCTGGGCTACCGCGGCGAATCGTCGCTCGACGAGGAGGAGCGCCAGCACGCGCGCGAGCTCGCCGACCGCGTCGCCGTCGCGGTGTCCTCCGCGTGGCGCGACGAGCAGCTCTACCTGCAGGCGCACTTCGACGCGCTCACCGGCCTTCCGAACCGCCTGCTCTTCAAGGACCGCCTCGGCCAGGAGATCGCAAGGAGCCAGCGCGAGGGGCTGCGCTTCGCCCTCCTCTTCGTCGACCTCGACCACTTCAAGACGGTGAACGACAGCTTCGGGCACACGACCGGCGACGCGGTGCTGCGCGAGACGGCGCGGCGCATCACCCGCTGCGTGCGCACCACCGATACGGTGTCGCGACTGGGCGGCGACGAGTTCACCGTGATGCTCACCAACCTGCGCCACCCGCAGGAGGCGTGGCTCATCGCGGAGAGCACCGTCGAGGCGCTGTCGCGGGAGTTCCAGGTGAACGGCGAGCAGTGCTTCCTCAGCGCCTCGGTGGGGATCGCCTCGTTCCCGGAGGACGGCGCTTCCGCCGAGGAGCTGCTGAAGAGCGCCGACACGGCGATGTACCGCGCGAAGGCGGGCGGGCGCGCGCAGTCGGTCTACTTCGAGGAGCGCATGAACGCCGAGGCGGTCGCGCGCCTCACCCTCGACCGCGACCTGCGCATGGCGATCGAGCGCGGCGAGCTGGAGCTGCATTACCAGCCGAAGCTCGAGCTCGCGACCGGCGCGATCCGCGGCGCCGAGGCGCTGGTGCGCTGGCGCCACCCGGTCCACGGGCTCATCGCGCCCGACCGCTTCATCCCGCTCGCCGAGGAGTCCGGCTTCATCGACCAGCTCGGCCACTGGACGCTGCGCGAGGCGTGCCGGCAGATGCGGCGCTGGCACGATGCCGGCCTTTCGCTGGCGAGCGTGTCGGTGAACGTCTCGCCGCGGCAGTTCCGGCGCCGCGGCCTCTTCGAGCTCGTCCGCGATTGCGTGCGCGAGGCGGCGCTGCCCGCCGAATGCCTCGGCATCGAGATCACGGAAGGGCTGCTGATGGAGCGCAGCCAGGCGATCGAGGAGCTGCTGCAGCGCCTCTCGGCGATGGGCCACGGCATCGCGCTCGACGACTTCGGCACCGGGTTCTCGTCGATGGCCTACCTCAAGCGCTTCCCGGTGCGCGAGATCAAGATCGACCGCGTCTTCATCGAGGGCCTCGCGGCGGGCGCCGAGTCGGAGGCCATCGTGGCCGCGATCATCGCGATGTCGCATGCGCTCGGCAAGAGCGTCGTCGCCGAGGGCGTCGAGACCGAGGAGCAGCTCGCGCTCCTCAGGCGGATGGCCTGCGACCAGGTGCAGGGATTCCTGCTCTCGGCGGCGCTTCCCGCCGAGCAGTTCGAGGCGCTCGTGCGGGCGCGCTCGGCGGCGCCCAGCGTCGCGTAGGTTGACCCGGCCCTCGCGGGCCGCGACAATTCCGGATGGGCTCCAATCCATCGAGGCTGCACCCGCGCACGATCGCGGCGCAGGGACTGGGCCGCGTCGCCGAGCCGTACCGCGACATCGTCCCGCCGCTGCACCCCTCCACCACCTTCGAGCGCGCCGCGGACGGCAGCTTCCCCGCCGGGCGCATCTACTCGCGCGCCGACAATCCCACCTACGACGCGCCCGAGGCGGTGCTCGCCGAGCTGGAGGGCGCGCACGCGGCGCTGCTCTTCTCCTCCGGGCAGGCGGCGGCCGCCGCGGTGTTCCAGGCGCTCGCCCCCGGCGACCGCGTGCTCCTGCCGCGCAACATGTACTGGGGCCAGCGCAAC
>DASUXK010000165.1:0-8524 GCA_036377935.1 Usitatibacter sp. | reverse complement strand
GCGGAAATCAGCGGTCTCTTCATAGCGCGCCTTCTCTGCCGATACCAGCCCGTCGGAGTAGGCACCGGTTTCCATCTTGCTCTGCGCCAGGTTCATGCATGCCGCATACCTCGCGTAGACCGGCTCTTCGACGCAGGCCGGCAGCCCGATGGCGCGTTGGTAGCACCGCCCCGCCATTTCGTAGTTGCCGGCGATGCCCATCGCCAGCCCGATGTTGTTCCATATCCCGCTCGCCTCGACCGGGTCGTCGCTCGCGAGCCGCAAGGCATTCACATAGTGCTCGACCGCTTCGACGATGTCGGCCGTGTCGGCTGCGAGCAGCCCGCAGACCATCGACGCGCGCCGCTCGAGCACGGGATCCCGGGTAAGCGCAGCCTGGAAAAGCACCCCCCGCGCGAGGATCAACGCATCGCCGGACCGGGCGTTCGAGTAGAGCCGCCGGCACAGGGAGAGCGCGTAAGGCGCGAGCTCCCGCCATTCGGCGGCGGGCAGCGGCGCCTTGAGGCGCTCGACCACCGGCTTGAGCCCCGCGGCGAGCTCCGCCCTGCCGATCTCGGAAAGGCGCGGCTCGAGCGCGCGCAGCGGCTCGAGGAGGTCGGACGTTTCGTGGAGGAGCCCGGCGGGCATCGGGGGCGGCTTAATCCTCGTTAAACGGCCCAGATTGTACTCGTCAACCCGCGGGGCGACCAGTCGATTGCGTCA
Source organism: Usitatibacter sp. (assembly GCA_036377935.1). Classification (GTDB taxonomy): domain Bacteria; phylum Pseudomonadota; class Gammaproteobacteria; order Burkholderiales; family Usitatibacteraceae; genus Usitatibacter. The sequence goes on along the minus strand of DASUXK010000165.1, from coordinate 7,822 downwards.
CAACTGCAACACTGGCAATGGGGCCCCGCAGGCCCCATCTGCGAAGGATGGCTTTCGGACCGGTTCCCCACCGCATCGCGGCGATCCTCGCCCTGCTGCACGCCTACATCGGCCTGCGGCTGCTCGCGCCTTTCGGGCCCGCGGTGCAGGTCGCCGGGATCGCGGCCCTCGGGGTGTGCTTCGCGCTGCTGCCCAAGGGCTTCCGCCTGCCGCGACGGCTCGGCCCCCGCCACCGCCTGGTGCGCTGGGCGGCCATGGGCTTCTTCTCGTGGCTGCTCGTGCTCACGCTCCTGCGCGACGTGGCGCTGGCCGCGGGCGCCCTCGCCCTCGATCCGGGCGCGCAAGAGGCGTGGGTCCGCGGCTCGTCCCTCGGCGTGATGGTCCTCACCGCCGCGATCACCGCGATCGGCTACTTCATGGCGCGCCGCGTGGCGCCGGTGGTGCGCGTCGAGGTCCCCGTCGCCGGGCTGCCGGGCGCGCTGGAAGGATTCACGATCGCGCAGGTGAGCGACATCCACGTGGGCCCCACGATCCGGCGCCGCTACGTCGAGCGCATCGTCGAGCGGGTGAACCGGCTGGGCGCCGACATGGTCGCGATCACGGGCGACCTCGTGGACGGCAGCGTCGAGGAGCTCGCCCACCATACGGAGCCGCTCGCCCGCCTGGCTTCGCGCCACGGCACCTACGTGGTCACGGGTAACCACGAGTACTACTCCGGCGTGCACGGCTGGGTGCGCGAGCTGCGGCGGCTCGGCACGCGCGTGCTGCTGAACGAGCACGTGCTGCTCGACCACGACGGCGCGGCGCTCGCGGTCGCGGGCGTCACCGACTACACCGCGCACCATTTCGATCCTTCGCACGCGAGTGACCCGCACGCGGCGCTCCACGGGGCGCCGGCCGATGCGGTGAAGGTGCTCCTCGCCCACCAGCCGCGATCCGCACGGGCCGCCGCCGCCGCGGGCTATCACCTGCAGCTCTCGGGGCATACCCACGGGGGCCAGTTCTGGCCATGGAACCTGTTCGTGCGCCTGCAGCAGCCGTACACCGCGGGCCTGCATCGGCTCGACCTGCTGTGGATCTACATCAACCGTGGCACGGGCTACTGGGGACCGCCGATGCGCTTCGGGATTCCCTCGGAGATCACCCTCATCCGTCTGGTTGGGGAATAATGGGCCTCGCGCCCTGCGGCGCGCCCGTCGAACGAGGGAGGATTCATGGAATCGAGGACCATCGCGGCAATCGGCGCGGCCCTGTGGCTCGCCGCCGCCATTCCGGCCGCGTCCGCCGCGGACGGCGACAAGGCGGAAGCGAAGCCCACGCCGGCTTCGGGTGAAGCGAAGGATGCGAAGCCCGATCCCGATGCGAAGGGCGTGAAGGCGCGCGGCCCGCACCTGCGCATGGCGGAGCACAAGGGCCGCAATCCCGGCGGCGACCGCGACCTGCGCCACTGCCTGGACCTTCCGACCAACCGCGAGATCATCCGCTGCACCGAGGGAAAGTAGTCGTCGGCGATCGGCATCGAGCCGCGCGACGGGCCGCGCGAGGCGACGCCCGGCGAGACGCCCGCCCTGCATTCACGCCGGCTGCAGGAGGTGGGCGAGCCCCAGCTGCATGAGCAGCGTCGCGCGATCGTAGTAGTCGCGGTAGCGCACGATCGTGCCGCCCACGACCTCCGCGACCGCGCAACCGCGGCGCACGAAGCGCCTGCCGTTCGGGGGCTGGCCGCGGAAGGGGCGCTCGAACGTCCCGGTGGTGCGCCATTCGACCACCACCAGGGGGCCGGCCGCGGTGAGCCGCTCGATCTCGCAATGCCAATCGGGAAACGCCGTCGCGAACTCGCGCAGCCCTGCGACGATGGGGCTCGGCCCGCGGTGGACGGTCTCCGTGGCGATGCTCCACCACTCGCAATCCTCGGCGATCGGCCCCGCGGCGCGCGCATAGTCGCGCGAGTTCAGCGCCTCGAACATCCCGCGCACCGTTCCTTCGGGAGACAGATCCGTCATCCGGGGCCTTTCGAAGAGGACCGCAATTTTACCGAACCCCCTGCCCGGTCGGCGCGTTCGGCGGGCGGCACGCGCGGCGGGTTCAGGCAGTTGTCGCAAGTGCCGCAGCGCTCGAAGCCCTCGCCCTCGCCGAAGTAGTCGAGGATCATCTTCCAGCGGCAGCGCGCGCCGTGCGCGTAGGCGGTCATGCGCTCGAGCTTGTCGCGGTCGTTGTCGCGCCGCGCGCGGTCCGCCGCGACGATCGCCTGCAGCTCGTGCTCGCGCACCTCGCTCCTTCCGGCGAGGCCCGCCTGGCGCAGCATCGAGCGCAGCGTCTTCGCGCGCGCCTTGGGAATGCCCTGCTCGCGTCCCTCCCACACCGCGCGAAGCTCGCCCAGCTCGGGCGCGTGCCCGCCGAGGAAGTACTGCTGGATGCGCCGGTCGTCATGGTCGTAGAGCAGCGTGCATCGCGCGGCCTTCCCGTCGCGCCCCGCGCGTCCCGACTCCTGGTAGTACTCCTCGAGGCTGCCGGGCACCTGGTCGTGGATCACGAAGCGGATGTCGCGCTTGTCGATGCCCATGCCGAACGCGTTGGTCGCGACCATGAGCCGCGCGCGGCCCTCCATGAACCGCTCCTGGCGCTCGGTGCGCTCGCGGGCGGAGGCGCGCCCGTGGTAGATCAGCGGCTCCTCCCCGGCCTCGCCGAGCATCGCGTGCACTTCCTTGGCGGCCTTGATCGTCGCCGTGTACACGATCCCGGCGCCGCGCGTGCCGCGCACGAGCTCGAGGAGCGCCTCGCGCTTCTCGCGGTCGTTCGTCACCTGGCGCACCGCGTAGTGGAGGTTCGCGCGATAAAGCCCCGTATCGATCACCTGCATGCCGGGGCGCCGCAGCTGCCGCCGGATGTCCTCCTCGACGTCGGGCGTGGCGGTGGCCGTGAGGGCGAGCACCGGCGGATCGCCGAGCGCGGCGAGCGCGGGCGCGAGCTCGAGGAACGCGGGGCGGAAGTCGTGGCCCCATTGCGAGATGCAGTGGGCCTCGTCGACCACGAAGAGGTCGATCTTCTGCCGGCGCAGCGTGGCGATGAACCCGGGGTCCGACATGCGCTCCGGCGTGGCGAAGACGAAGTCCGCGCGGCGCTTGTCGATCTCGTCCATCACCGCGCGCTCCTCGGCGGCCGAGAGCGTGCTGTTCACCGCCGCCGCATCCACGCCGCGCGCCTCGAGCTTGTCGGCCTGGTCCTTCATGAGCGCGATGAGCGGCGAGACCACGACGGTCGTGCCGCGCAGCAGCAGCGCGGGAAGCTGGTAGCAGAGGGACTTGCCCGCCCCGCTCGGCATGATCGCGAGCGTGTCGCGGCCGGCGAGCACCTGCTCGATCACCTCGCGTTGCCCGGGGCGCAGCTTCGCGAGCCCGAAGGTGCGGCGCAGCGTGCGTTCGAGCCGCGCGTCGATCCTGCGACGGCGGGTGGCGCCCATCGAGAAGGAGTCCGATCCTTTCGCGAAAAAGGAATCCGACCCCTTTTCGGCGCGGGCGCGCAACTAGCGCCGGGTTCCGGGGGCGCCTCCGGGCGCGGGCTTGCCGCCCTCGACCTCGCCGCGCCAGGCGCCGGTCGCCTGCCCGCGCCGCTCGATGAAGTCCTTGAAGTCTTCGACGGTCTTCGACACGTGATGCGACATCACCCCCAGCGCGTCGCCCACCTTCTCGACGATGGTCTGCGGCTCGTACTCCATCGCGAGGCGCAGGCGCGTGCGGTCGACCGCGAGGGACTCGAAGCGCACCTCGCCCGCGTTGGGCGCGCCCGAGGTGCTGCGCCAGGCGATCACGCTGTCGGGCACCTGCTGGGTGATGACGGCATCCCACTCCTTCTCCTTGCCGCCCACCGACGCGCGCCAGTGCAGGTGCGTGTCGTCGAGCTGGCGGACCTCCTTCACGCCGTCCATGAAGCGCGGGAATTCCTCGAACTGCGTCCACTGGTTGTAGGCGGCGTGCACCGGCACGCCGATCTCGATGCTCTTTTCCGTGCGTTCCATGAAGGCTCCTTGCGGGGGTCAGGACTGGCTGTGGCCGAGGTATTCCGAAGCGCCGTCGCAGAACTCGTACCGGCAGGCCGTAGCCATGGGATTGCGTCTCGCGATCCCGTATAGATCGCGCGTGCGCGAGGATCGTTCGGCGCGAATGCGGCCGATAGTTCCATCGGCCGACGGGGGCCGTCCCAGGCGCCGCTAGAACGGTTCCTTGAACGGGCGCAGGTCGATCTCGTGGCTCCACGCCGGGCGCGGCTGCACGTGGAGCTGCCAGTACGCCTCGGCGATGGCATCGATGTCGAGGAGTCCCTCGGCGCCGCGCTCCTGCACGATGTTCGGGAAGCGCGCACGCAGCCGCTCGCCGTCGATGCCGCCGTCGATCACCACGTGCGCGACGTGGATTCCGAGCGGCCCGTACTCGCGCGCCATGCTCTGCGCGACCATGCGCAGGCCCGCCTTGGCGGCGGCGAACTGCGCGAAGCCGGGACGGCCGCGCAGGCTCGCGGAGGCGCCGGTGAAGATCACCGTGCCGCGCCCGAGCGGCACCAGCCGGCGCGCGGCCTCGCGGCCCACGAGGAAGCCGCCGAAGCAGCCGACGCGCCAGAAGGATTCGAAGTCGCTCGCGGCGAGGCTGCGGAAATCGATGCGCTGGTTGATGCCGGCATTGAAGACCACGAGGTCGGCGGCCTCGCGCCCCGCGCCGGGCTGCATCGCGCGGTCGAACAACCGCGCGACATCCGCCTCCACGGTCGCGTCGCCGACGAACGCCTCGGCGCTGCCGCCCGCGGCACGGATCGCCTCCGCCACGCGATCGAGCTTCGCGGCGGTGCGGCCGTTCGCGATCACGTGATGCCCCGCCGCGGCGAAACGGAGGCAGAGCGCGGCACCGAGCCCGCGCTCGGCGCCCACTCCCACGACCACCGCGGTTCGCCCACCCATGCGGCCGATTCTAGCCGCACGGGCGCCCGTTCAGCGAGCTACCACCCGCCGCGACCGCGGCGTTGGTGCTTCGCGAGCTGGTCGCGCTGCTCCTTGGTGAGCACCGCCTCGATGCGCTTGCGGGCTTCGAGCCGGTTCGCGAACATCTCCTTGCGAACCGCGGCGACCGCGTCGTAGTTCTTCATCGCGTCGGCGTCGCTCTGCGCACCCGCATTCCGATGCAACTGGTGCATCGACTGCATGAGGCCGAACTGCTTCTCGCGCGTCTCGTCGACGATCTTGTCGATCTTCTCGCGCTGCTCGTCGCTGAGGTCCAGGTTCTGGTACCCCCCGCCGTAGCCGCCCATCATTCCGGGACCATAGCCCCCGCCATAGCCGCCCATCATTCCCGGGCCGTAGCCGCCACGACCGCCGTAGCCGCCCATCATTCCGGGGCCGGGGCCGTAGCCGCCGCCCTGCCCGGCGGCATAGGGACAATCGCCCCCGCCGTAGCCGCCCATCATGCCCTGGCCCATGCCGTAGCCGCCCATGCCGGGGCCCCATTGGGCCCACGCGGCCGCCGAGAAGAGCGCGGCGCCGATCGCCGCGGCCATCCATTTGCGTTTCATTGCCGCTCCTTTCGGGACGAAGTGTCCCGTCCCCTGCATCTTCGTCCGGTGCGGGCGCGGCACGTTGACTTCGCGCAAACTAGCGGCTTTGCCGGAGCGGGGAAGAAGATGAAGAAGAGCAGCGCGTTGCTCCTCCTTGCGGCGCTCGTGGCCGCGTGTGGCGCGGTTCCTCGCGACGGCGGCGCCGCGGCCACGGCGATCGTCGGCGCGACGGTGATCGATCCGGGCGCCGATGCGGCCCATGCCGCGATGCGCGACACGACGGTGATCGTGGAAGGCGGCCGGATCCGCGCCGTCGGCCCCGCGCGCTCCACGCCGATCCCCGCGGGCGCGAACACGATCGACGGCCGCGGCAAGTGGGTGATCCCCGGGCTCGTCGACTCGCACGTGCATTTCTTCCAGTCGGGAAATCTCTACACGCGGCCCGACGTCGCCGATTTCAACGCGTGGATGCCCTACGCGAAGGAAGTCGCGCGCAACAAGGCGCGGCTTGCCGCGACCTTCAAGGTGTGGCTCGCGAGCGGCGTGACGAGCGTGGTCGACGTGGGCGGGCCGATGTGGAATTTCGAGGTGCGCGATGCGGCGGCCCGCAGCGATGCCGCGCCGCGCGTGCACGTGGCCGGCCCGCTCATCTCGATGGTCGACCGCCCGCAGCTCGACCTCGGCGATCCTCCCATCGTGAAGGTGACGACGGCGGAGGAGGCGCGCGCGCTGGTGCGCCGCGAGCTCGCGCGCAAGCCGGACTACATCAAGGTGTGGTTCATTTATCGCCCCGGCGACGACCTCGCGGCGCAGGAAGCGATCGTGCGCGCGACGGCCGAGGAAGCGCACGGCGCCGGCGTGCGGCTCGCGGTGCATGCGACCGAGCTCGTCACGGCCAAGGCGGCGCTGCGCGCGGGCGCCGATTTCCTCGTGCACTCGGTGGACGACGCGCCGGTCGACGACGAGTTCCTCGCGCTCGCGCGCCGCAACCACGCGCTCTACTGCCCGACGCTCTTCGTGATCATGGGCTACCGCTACGCGCTCTCGAACACGTGGCGGCCGACCGAGGCCGAGCGGCGCCTGGCCGATCCCGGGATCCTCCAGGCGATGGGCGACCTCGACCGCGTGCCGAAGGCGATGATCCCCGAGCGGGTCGCGAAGCTCATGGCGCATCCGCCGAAGGTCGCGCCTTCGGCGATCGCGATGCGCAACCTCGTCGCGGTCCGGGACGCCGGCATCCCGATCGCGATGGGAACCGACGCGGGAAACATCGGCACGCTGCACGGCCCGTCGATCTTCCGGGAGATGGCGCTCATGGCGCAGGCGGGGCTCACGCCGCTGGAGGTGCTGCGCTCGGCGACGGTGGGCGGCGCCCGGGCGATGGGGATGGAGCGGGAGCTGGGGACGATCGCGGCCGGCAAGCGGGCCGACCTCGTGATCCTCGACGCCGATCCGCTGGCGGACGTCGCGAACCTCTCGCGCATCGACCGGGTCGTCCGCGCCGGGTGCGTGTTTGCTCCGCGTCAACTGCTCGATTCGATCCGCGCGCGATGATGCAAGCGGATCACCCGGGGCGCGGAAATCCGACGATTCGACCGCCCGAAGCCGCTGAACTCGGTTTCCCGCGCCGGGTCCCACCCGCTTTCGGCAGGAACGGAGGCGCGTCATGGGGGCCAGGGAAGTCTCGGAGCTGCAGGGCAAGCGGGTCGCGGTGCTGATGACCGACGGCGTGGAGCAGGTGGAGTACACGAAGCCGCGGCAATTCCTCGAGCAGCATGGCGCGCAGGTGACCCTCGTCGCGCCGAAATCGAAGGGCGAGCAGGTGCAGGGCTTCAACCACCTCACGCCCGCCGACAAGTTCACGGTGGAGCTCAACGTCAAGGACGCGCGCCCGGGCGATTTCGACGCGCTCGTGCTGCCGGGCGGCGTCGCCAATCCCGACCAGCTCCGCCTGCATCCCGACGCCATCGGGTTCATCCGCGAGTTCGGGCGCGAGAACAAGCCCATCGCGGCGATCTGCCATGGCCCCTGGACCCTCATCGACGCGGGCATCGCGAAGGGCAAGCGCATGACGAGCTGGCCCACGCTGCAGACCGACCTGCGCAACGCCGGCGCGCAATGGACCGACGAGCCCGTCGTCGTCGACGGCAAGCTCATCACCAGCCGCAAGCCCGACGACATCCCCAAGTTCGACGAGGCGATGATGCAGCTCTTCAGCGCCAAGATCCACTGATCAAAACCGGGGACAGACCACATTTTCCATAGCACGAAACTCGTTGTCGCG
>DASUXK010000164.1:0-2211 GCA_036377935.1 Usitatibacter sp. | reverse complement strand
GGGCGCGCACCCGGGCGGCGGCGTCACCGGCATCCCGGGGCACAACGCGGCGCGCGAGATCCTGCGCGATCTCTGAAGCGGCTCAGCGCTTGAGGCGCGCCAGCGCCAGGGCCATCGCGGTCTGCGCCGCGGCGGGCCGCTCTTCGCGCCGCGCGCCCGGCCGCGGCGGATTTCCCCTGCGCTCGCCGTCCTTCGGCCGCTTCTCGCCGCCGGCCGCCGCGGAATCGTCGAGCCGCATCGAGAGCGCGATCCGCTGGCGCTTCAAGTCCACCTCCAGCACGCGCACCTTCACGATCTGCCCGGCCTTCACGACGTCGTGCGGGTCCTTCACGAAGCGGTGCGACATCGCGGAGACGTGCACGAGCCCGTCCTGGTGCACGCCCACGTCCACGAACGCGCCGAAGGCGGCGACGTTCGTGACGGTGCCCTCGAGGACCATGCCCGGGCGCAGGTCGGCGAGCGACTCGATCCCTTCCTGCAGCGCCGCGGTGCGGAACTCGGGGCGCGGGTCGCGGCCCGGCTTCTCGAGCTCGGCGAGGATGTCGCGCACCGTGGGCGCGCCGAAGCGCTCGTCGGTGAACTCCGCGGGCGAGAGATCCTTCAGCAACGCGGGCTGGCCCATCACGTCGCGGATGCCCTTGCCGATGCGCGCGAGGATGCGCTCGACGACGGGATAGGCCTCCGGGTGCACCGCCGAGCGATCGAGCGGGTTGGCATCGGGCGCGTCGGCCGCGATTCGCAGGAACCCCGCCGACTGCTCGAAGGTCTTGTCGCCCAGCCGCGGCACCTCCCGCAGCGCCGTGCGGTTCGGGAACGGCCCATGCGCATCGCGGTGCTCGACGATGTTGCGCGCCAGCAGCGCGTTGAGCCCCGAGACGCGCGCGAGGAGCGGCGCCGACGCGGTGTTCACGTCCACGCCGACCGCGTTCACGCAATCCTCGACGGTGGCATCGAGCATGCGGGCGAGGGCGCGCGCATCCACGTCGTGCTGGTACTGGCCGACGCCGATGGACTTCGGGTCGATCTTCACCAGCTCGGCGAGCGGGTCCTGCAGGCGCCGCGCGATCGAGACCGCGCCGCGCAGGCTCACGTCGAGGCCGGGGAACTCGCGCGCGGCGAACTCCGAGGCGGAGTAGACGGACGCGCCGGCCTCGCTCACCACGACCTTCGTCAGTCGAAGCGCGGGCTCGCGCGCGGCGAGCGACTTCACGAGCTCGGCGGCGAGGCGGTCGGTCTCGCGGCTCGCCGTGCCGTTGCCGATGGCGACGAGCTGCACGCCGTGCTCCACGGCGAGGCGCGCGAGCGTCGCGAGGCTTCCCTGCCAGTCGCGCCGCGGCTCGTGCGGATACACCGTCGCCGTCTCGAGGAGCTTGCCCGTGGCATCGACGACCGCGACCTTGCAGCCGGTGCGGATGCCGGGATCGATGCCCATCACCGCACGCGGGCCGGCGGGCGCGGCGAGCAGGAGCTCGCGCAGGTTGCGCCCGAAGATGCGGATCGCCTCGGCCTGCGCCGCTTCGCGCAGCCGCTGCAGCAGCTCCGAGGAGATCGTCCACGACATCTTCACGCGCCACGCCCAGCGGCACGCGTCGGCGAGCCACGCATCGGCGGGCCTTCCCGCATTCGCGATGCCGAAGTGCGAGGCGACCATCGCCACGCACGGGTGCGGGTTGGCGGCCTCGAGCTCGGCCCCGAGCGTGAGGCAAAGGCGCAGCACCCCGAGCGTGCGCCCACGGAAGAGGGCCAGCGCGCGGTGCGAGGGAATCGCCGCGATCCGCTCGGAGTAGGCGTAGTAGTCGCGGAACTTCTCCTCCTCCGCGCCTTCCTGGCCTTCGACCACCTGCGATTCGAGGACGCCTTCGCTCCAGAGGCGCGTGCGCAGCTTCTCGAGGAGCGCCGCATCCTCCGAGAAGCGCTCGGCGAGGATCTCGCGCGCGCCTTCGAGCGCCGCCTTGGCGTCGGGGACGTCGATCGCCTCGACGCCTTCGGAGGCCGGCACCACCTTGACGTACTTCATCGCCTCGATGGAAGGCTCGAGGCCCGGGTCGGCGAAGAGCGCATCGGCGAGCGGCTCGAGCCCCGCCTCGCGCGCGACCTGCGCCTTGGTGCGCCGCCGCGGCTTGTAGGGAAGGTAGAGGTCCTCGAGCGCCTGGCGCGTGGCGGCCTCGGCGATCGATGACTCGAGCTCGGGCGTGAGCTTGCCCTGCTCGC
>DASUXK010000163.1:0-8158 GCA_036377935.1 Usitatibacter sp. | reverse complement strand
GAAGCAGCCGGTCGCCTCCGTCGCGCTCGATGCGAGCGGCGTGGACCTCGCGAAGCTGAAATCGGGCCTGCCCGCGACCCGCCTCGACGTGCACGCCGCGCTCGAGCCGCGGGGCGAGGGTTTCGCCGGGCCGGTTCGCGTGGCCAACGGAGCGCCGGGCCGGTGGGACCAGGGCGCGTTGCCGTTCAGCCGGGCGAGCGCGCGCGTCGCGGCCGAACCCTCGGGAAGCGCCACGCTTTCGGACCTGAAGGTCGCGCTCGCCGGCGGCGGCACCGCGAGCGGCACCGCGCAGGTGGGCAGCGGCGGCGCGAAGGCGGACCTCGCGCTCGCGAACGTGGACCTGTCCGCGCTGCACTCCAGGCTGCAGCCCACGAAGCTCACCGGCAACGTCTCGCTGTCCGGGGATCGGGATGCGCAGCGCTTCACGGTCTCGCTCGAGGATCCGCGCTTCGCCGTGCGGGGCCGCGGTTCGCTCGCGAACGAGCGCCTCGCCATCGACACGGCGACGGTGAAGACCGGCTCCGGCGCGGTGACCGCGAAGGGCACGATGGCGCTGGCGGGGTCGAAGGAGTTCCGCTTCGAGGGCCGCGCCGAGCACTTCGACCCGTCCGCGTTCGTGAAGACCGCCGCGGGCGACCTCAACTTCGACTTCACCACGAGCGGCGCGATGGCCGATGGCGTCTCCGGCCGCGCGCACGTCGCCTTCGCGCCCAGCCGTTATGCGGGACTGCCGCTCGGCGGGCGCGTGAACGTCGCGGGCGATGCGAAGCGCGTTTCCTCGGCCGACGTGCATCTCACGCTCGGCGATGCGCGCGTGGACGCGCGTGGAAGCTTCGGGCGCGCCGGCGACGCGATGGACGTTGCGCTCCATGCGCCGAACCTCTCGGTGCTCGCGAAGCCCTTCGGCGTGCCGGTCTCGGGCCGGCTGGACGCGCAGGGACGTCTCACCGGCACGTTCGACGCGCCCGCCGGCCACGTCACGCTCACCGGCACGAACCTCGGGCTGCCGTCCAACGTGTACCTCGCCGACGCGAAGCTCGAGGCGCGGGCGGGCAGCGCCGCCGACAGCCGCATCGAAGCGACTTTCACCGCGCACGGCATCGCGCTCGGCAAGGAGACGCCGCCCTCGCCCTTCGCCGACGCGATCACCGCGAGCCTCGCCGGGACGCGCGCGGCCCACACGCTGAAGGTCGAGGCGCGCATGACGAAGGAATCGACGCTCACGGCGGCCGTCGAGGGCGGCCTCGACCCGCGCGCGGCGAAGCCCGCGTGGAACGGGCGCGTCCGGTCGCTCGCGCTGGCGGGTCCCGGCGCCTTCGCGCTCACCGCGCCCGTCTCGCTGGTCGCCTCCGCCGAGCGTATCGAGCTGGGCGACGCGACGCTGCGCGGCGAGTGGGGCGAGGCGCATTTCCAGCAGACGCGGTGGACGCCCGAAACGCTCGACGTGCAGGGCTCGACGCCGGGGGTGGAGATCCAGGCGCTCGCGCGGTCGCTGCGCCTCGGGCGCGCGCCGCGCTCGAATCTCGTCGTGGCGGGCTCGTGGCGCGTGCACGCGGCGCAGAGCTTCAACGGCAGCGTGGAATTGCACCGCCTCTCGGGCGACGTGCGCGTGGGAACGCCCGCCCTCGCGCTCGGGCTGAGCGACCTCACCTTGCGCGCGGACGTGAGCGGCAGCCGCGCGCGCGCGAACCTGCACATCGCCGGCGAGCGCATCGGCACGATCGAGGGCGACGCGAACGCCACGCTCGCGCGCGGCCCCAAGGGCTGGCAGCTCGCGCCGGACGCGCCCGTCGCCGCCCGGCTCTCGGCGAACGTTCCCGACCTTTCCGCCTTCGCCGCGTGGGTGGGCCCCGATGCGCAGATCCACGGCCGGCTCGCCGCGAACGCGTCGGTGTCCGGCACGGGCGCCGCGCCGCGCATCGCGGGCGAGGTGCGCGCGAGCGAGCTCGCGGCGCGCGAGGCCCAGACCGGCTTCGAGATCGAGCAGGGCGAGGTGGCGCTGCGCCTCGACGGCAAGCGCATCGCGATCGATCGCCTCGTCGCGAAGGGGCCGTGGCATCCTCCGGCGGGCGCACGCGAGCGCATCGCGAACGCCGCGGACCACGCGCCGGGCACGCTCACCGCGAGCGGATCGCTCGACCTCGAGGCGCGCGAGGGACGCATCGTCGTGCGCCTCGCGCAGCTTCCCGTCACGCAGACGCCGAACCGCTTCGTCGCGATTTCCGGCGAGGCGCGCCTCGAGGCGACGAAGCAGGGCGTGCTCGCCGCGGGCGACCTCAAGGCCGACGCCGGATGGATCGGCGCGCTCGAGTCCGCGCCGCCCTCCGTCTCCGACGACGTCGTGGTGGTGCGCGCGGCGCGCCCGCAGGAGAAGCCGCAGCCGGGCATCGCGGGCGAGCGCATCCACGTGGACGCGCGCTTCGACCTCGGCGACCAGCTCTACTTCGTCGGGCGCGGGCTCGACACGCGCCTCGCGGGCAACCTGCACGTCACCGGCACGCCCGCGGCGCTGCGCGCGACCGGCACGGTGCGCACGGTGGGCGGCACGTACAACGGTTACGGGCAGAAGCTCACCATCGAGCGCGGCGTGCTGCAGTTCGCGGGCCCCCTCGAGAATCCGCAGCTCAACGTGCGCGCCGTGCGCACGGGCCTGCCGGTGGTCGCCGGCGTGGAAGTGCTGGGAACCGTCGCGCACCCGCGCGTGCGCCTCGTCTCCACGCCCGACGTGCCGGAGCCCGAGAAGCTCTCGTGGCTCGTGCTCGGCCGCGGGCCCTCGGACCTCACCGCGGCCGACGCCTCGCTCCTCGTGCAGGCGGCCTCGTCGATGCTCGGCAAGACGCCGGGCGAGGACATCGGCAAGAAGCTCGGCTTCGACGAGGTGAAGATCGGCCGCGCGAGCACCAACAGCGTGCTCGGCGTGCTGCCCGAGAGCACGGTCGCCGGCCGCATCGGCTCGGCTTCGGCGGCGGAGTCCGTCACGGTGGGCCGCAGCCTCACGCGCGACGTGCACCTCTCGTACGAGCAGGAGCTGGGCGCGGCCGAAGGCACGCTCAAGCTCGCCTGGAAGCTCACGCGCCACTTCGAGCTCCTCGCCCGCGCGGGCTACCTCCCCGGCCTGGACGCCGTCTACCGCTGGACCTTCGAGTGATCCATTTGGAGTGGGGTCAGGTTAATTTTCCAACCTGTCCCCATTTTTCGTTGAATCTGTAACGTTCGGGCGTCTCCGGGGCTCCTACGCGGCGGTAAAATTACGGCTACGCATTTGCCGTATTCCCGCGACAGGAGCCCCGATGTACGAATGCCCGTGGTGCAGCCACAAGAGCTTTTCCTTCTGGCAGAAGCAGTCGCTCGGCCCGAACCGCACGATGTCCTGCGGCAGCTGCCGCCGCCGGGTGAGCGTTCCGTGGGGGCGCGCGCACCTCGCCGCGATTCCGCTCTTCCTCTGCGCCGTCGCCGGGCTCTGGTTCATCGGCGATGCGTTCAACTCGAAGCTCATCGCGCTCGCCGGCGCCTTCGTCGGCGTGGCGGTCGGGATGATCTTCACCATGCCGCTCTATCACGCGTTCGTTCCGCTGGTGAAGCCGGAAGCCTCCGGCGGGCGGAAATAGCGCCGCTTCCCGAACAATCCCCGCTCCCCCGCGGTCATTCGCATGCGGCCGGCCCGTTGGTCGGCCCGCATCGCATAGGGGACCCCGGGTGAACCACCCAACGCCGCGCCACCTCGACGGCGCCGCATTCGCCGATTGGCTGCGGCCGATCTTCGAGCTGCCCATCGTGGGCGTCGTGCTGTGGAACGCCTCGGGGCGCATCGTGGACGCGAACGATCGCTTCCTCGGGATCACCGGGTTCGAGCGCAGCGACCTCGAGGCGGGCCTCGATTGGCGCCGGCTCACGCCCACGGAGTGGACCTTCGCCGACGAGGACGCGATTTCCGACCTGCGGCACCGGGGCACGGCGCACGCGGTGGAGAAGGAATACATCCGCAAGGACGGCGGGCGGGTCTACGTCCAGCTCGACTCGGTGGCGGTGCAGGGCTCCGACTCGCTCTTCCTGTCGCTCGTGGTCGACATCGGCGAGCAGAAGCGCGCGCAGGCCGAGCGCGACGCGCTGCTCGAGCGCGAGCGCGAGGCGCGCGAGCGGGCGGAAGCGGCGGTGCGCGCGCGCGAGGACATCCTCGCCATCGTGAGCCACGATCTGCGCAATCCGCTGAACACCATCTCGATGTGCGTCTCGCTCCTCGATCGGCCGATGGGCAAGGAGCGCCACGACGCGCAGCTCGACATGGTGCGCCGCGCGGTCTCGCGCATGACGCGCCTCATCAGCGACCTCCTCGACGTGAACCAGATCGCCAACGGCCGCTTCACCGTGGCGCCCGGGGTCGTCGACGTGGGCTCGCTGGTCGAGGAGGCGCGCGCGGCGCTCGACCTGCAGGCGAGCCAGCAGGACCGCGCGCTCGAATGGCTCTGCGACGATCCCTCGCTGCGTGTGCGGGCGGATCCCGCGCGCATCGTCCAGGTGCTCGTGAACCTGGTCGGCAACGCGCTCAAGTTCACGCCGGCCGGAGGACGCGTCTCGGTGCAGGTCTCGCGCGACGGGGACGACGCGGCGTTTTCCGTGTCGGACACCGGCCCGGGCATCGACCCGCACCACCTGCCGCACATCTTCACCCGCTTCTGGCAGGCCGAGGGCCGCGAGCGCCGCGGCGGCGTGGGGCTGGGCCTCGCGATCTCGCGCGGCATCGTGGCCGCGCACGGCGGTCGCATCGAGGCGCGGAGCGAGCTCGGCCGCGGCTCGACCTTCCGCTTTACGATTCCGCTCGCGCCGCCGGATCCGCGCTGACGGCGCCCGCCTTCGCATCGGCGCCGCGGCCGTACGACGCCGCGCCGATCGACCCGAGGACGCCCGCGACGATCAGCACGTACCAGAGCTCCGCGGTGCGCTGCGGCTGCGGAACGATTCCCGCCGCGCCGAGCACCAGCGCGCCCACGCTCGCGACCGCGAGCAGCAGCATCACGGCGGACGAGGCGATCGAGAGCGCGCGGATGGCGCGCGGCGGCGCGGGCACCGCGAAGAGGACGTAGCCCGCCACGCAGGGCAGCGGGAACATCAGCCACAGGGTGAATCCGGGAACGATCGCGATGAGGCCGAGCGCGGCGAGGAACAGCGCCACGCCGGAGACCAGCCCCAGCAAGACGAGCGAGACGCCTGCGACGATCAGCATCGAAACCTCCTCCGACTTCCAGTGCCGCGCCAGTGGGGGAACGCTTCCTGCGCCGCCATCCTACGGCAGATCGACCGCGCGGCGGGTCCCTTCAGCTCAGGGCCGGCCTTTGACGGGCCGCGCCGGCTTCTCTTTCACGGAGCCGGACGCGCTTGCGGTTTCCGAGACGACGATCAGCGCCCGGGACGCCCCGCGCAAGCTGCGGCCGTGGTGGGGAAGCGTCGAATCGAAGTAGAGGCTGTCGCCGGGATCGAGGATGAAGTATCGCGGCGCCCCGTCCACGACGAGCTCGAAAGCGACCCGCCCTTCGAGCAGGTAGATGAACTCCTCGCCCTCGTGGTGGAAGTGCACGTCCTTCTGCACCGCCTCCGGGAAAACCATCAGGAACGGCGTCATGCGCTTGCCGTGCCGGCGCGCGGCGAGGGCGAAGTAGTCGTAGCCGAACGAGGAGCCGCCGCGCACGATCCCCTGGCGGTCCTGGCGCTTCACGAAGGAGACGCGGTCGTCCGGCGTCTCGTTCGGCCCGGGCCCGAAGAGGTCGGCCACGCCCAGGCCGAGCACGTTCGCGATCCGCACGAGCGTTGCGATCGGCGGGATGACGCGCGCGTTCTCGATGCGGGAAAGGTATCCCTTGGTGAAGCCGGTCTTCGCGGCGAGCTGCTCGAGCGTGAGCGCGGCATGGTGGCGCATGAGGGCGATGCGCGGGCCGAGGCCGCGCTGGATCTCGTCGACGGACGCTTCGCTCGCGCCCCTCGCCCGGCCCCTCACCGGGCGGGCGCGATGGCGGGAAGCTCGCTTCGGTTTGCGTTCCATGCGCGGGTGTATTCCATGGTTCGCGCGACTTCCCGCGCGAGCGCGGCATTGTAGCAACGCTCGAGCAGGTGCAGCGTGGTGTCGATGCAGAGCGTGACGCCGCCGCCGGTGACCACGCGGCCATTGTCGACGTGGCTCGCGACCACCGTGGAGACGGTGGGGTGGCTGCGCGCGAGCACGGCCAGCGGCGGCTCCTCCGGCGCCACCACTTCGCGCTTGGTCGTGGCGGTGAGCCCCTCGAGCAGCCCCGCCTCGGCGACGATCATCGCGCCCGTGCAGACCGAGCAGAGCAGGCAGTCGGCGCCGGCGCGGCGCAGGAACGCGAGCGTTTCCGCGTCCTTCGCCGCCTCGCGCCATCCCGGCCCGCCGGTGACGATGAGGACATCGCATGCGGGGCAGTCGTCATAGCCGTGGCGCGCGAGCACCGCGAGGCCGCTCGCGAGCTCCACCGGGCCCGCGCGCCGGGCCACGGTCCAGCACTCGATCGACGGCTCCATCCGGCGCGCCATGGACAGCACGCCGTAGGTCGCGAGGTCGATCGGCTCGGTGCCGGGGTAGATGAGGATGGCGAAGCGCATGAAACCTCGGTGGAAAAAGTTGTCAGGGAGAAAACGAAGGATAGCTCATCACATGATGGTTGCACACCAGAAAACTTGATGCTACCGTGTTTCATCCCTACGCCGTCCCGAAGGAGCGAGCCATGAGCGACACCGCCACCCCATCCAGCGCAGCCGAGGAGCGCCTGTCGGGCGAGCTTTCCCCGACACCCCAGGGCTCCGTCTACGTGAATCCCGCCGAGATGGAATGGAAGCCGTCCCAGTTCGAGGGGATCGAGATCAAGGTGCTCTACGAGAACAAGGCCGCCGGCGAGATGACTTGCCTGCTCAAGTGGCAGCCGGGCACGACGCTCCCGTTCCACAAGCACCCGGAGATCGAGCAGAGCTACGTCATCTCGGGCTCGTTCTCGGACCACGACGGCATCTGCCGCGCGGGGGAATTCGTCTGGCGCAAGCCCGGCTCGCTGCACGAGACCCACAGCGCCGAGGGCTGCGTGATCCTCGCCGTCTACCGCAAGCCGAACATCTTCCGCAACAGCGCCGGGTTCGCGCCGGGTCGCAAGCAGGTGAAGACGCAGCACGCCCCGAAGACTTTCTGATTCCGGGCGCGGGAGCCTCCCGCGCCGGCACAACCCTGCGGCATCACCAGGCGGCGCGAGACCGCCGGCAGGCCCGAAGCGTTCACGACGGAGGAGAATCGGATGAAGACGCAAGGCAGGTGGTGGCGCAGCGTGGCGGCCGTGGCGGCCGTGGCGGCGATGTCCCTCGGATCCGCCGCGGCGGCGGACGCGACCGTTCGCTGGAAGATGCAGAGCTGGTTCCCGACGAAGCTGCCGCACGTGGGCTCCCAGGCGCTCGACATCGCGCGCAAGGCGAAAGAGGTCTCGGGAGGGACCATCCAGATCCACGTGTTCGAGCCCGGCGCGCTGATCCCGCCGGCCGAATGCTTCGATGCGGTCTCCAACGGCGCGGTGGACCTGTGCTGGGGCGTGGCCGGCTACTACTACGGCAAGAACCCCGCGCTCGCGGTGTTCTCCGCCATTCCGTTCGGGCCCAAGTGGCCCGAGATGCTCGCCTACTTCTACTACGGCGGCGCCAGGGAGCAGTACGAGGCCATCTACGCCCGGAACAACATCAAGGGCCTGGTCTGCGGCGGCACGGTGGCCGAGGCGTCGGGCTGGTTCCGCAAGGAGATCAAGACGGTCGACGATCTCAAGGGCCTGAAATTCCGCATCGCCGGCATGGGCGGCCATGTGCTTGCCAAACTCGGCATCGTGCCGCAGCAGATTGCCGGCGGCGACGTCTATTCGGCGCTGGAAAAGGGCTCGATCGATGCCGCCGAATTCGTCGGCCCCTATGACGACGAGAAGCTCGGCTTCTACAAGGTGGCGAAGTACTACTACTTCCCCGGCTGGTGGGAAGGCGGCGCCATGCTGCACATGATCGTCAATGACGAGAAATGGAATGCGCTGCCCAAGCAGTATCAGGCGATCCTCAATCAGGCGGGCGCTGCGGCCGGCAGCTGGATGATCGAAAAGTACGACAGCGTCAATCCTGCGGCCCTGAA
>DASUXK010000162.1:0-7198 GCA_036377935.1 Usitatibacter sp. | reverse complement strand
GATCGGGTAGGGAAGGGGCTTTCCCCACGAGGCGACCGGGTTCGCGCGGCTCCCGGTAAGGGGCGGGATCGCGGGCAGCGGCGCGCCGCTCGAGGCCTGCCCCGCGCCGGTCATCGCCGGCGTCACCTTCACCGCCTGCGGCGCGGCGGCCGCGGCCGCGCAGGCGATCGATCCCCACAGCACGCACGATGCCGCGAGCGACTTGCGCTTCATCCTCGCTCCCCCGCATGAAGGAGCCTCGAAGTTAAGCGCCCGGGCGCGTGCGCGGTTTGATCCGCCTCACGGCCGGCACGGACCGCGCCTAGTAGCCGTAGAACTCGTCGGTGCGGATCGCGTCCGGGGAAGCGCCCATCGCGCCGAGCGCCTTGCGCAGCGCCCCGACCATGCCCGGCGGGCCGGCGAGGTAGAACACGGGGCTCGCCACGCCCTGCAGCTCGCGCGCGAGGAGCTCCGGATCCGCGATGCCGCCCCAGGCGCCGGGCGCGGGCGCGTTCTCGGTGATCCGGCTCACGAGCCGCAGCCCGCTGCCCGCGCGCTCGAGGCGCCGCAGCTCGCCCAGGAACGGCGCGTCGAACTCGCTGCGGTTGGAGTAGAAGAGCACGCGCTCGCGCCGCGAGCCCTCGCGATCCTCGTGCCGCAGCATGCTCATGAAGGGCGTGATGCCGATGCCGCCCGCGAGCAGCGCCACGGGCCGCGACGCATCGTCGGGCAACGTGAAGTTGCCCATCGGTCCGCGCATCCTCACCTCGGCGCCCGCGGCGAGCGAGCCCAGCACGCGCTTGAAGGCGGTGTCGCGCATGCGCGTGGCGACCTGCACGCTCTCCTCGCCGGGCGCGCTCGCCACGGAGAACGTGCGCGAGTTGCCCTTCGCATCGGTCTCGGGCGGATCGACGAGCGCGAGGTTGATCGCCTGGCCCGCCTTGAAGGTGAAGCCGTCGGGCCTTTGGAAGCGGAACGCCACCGTGCCGCGCGCGACCTCCTGGCTCCCCAGGAGCTTCGTCGTGAAGAGCGGCATGGCGGCTACGCGGGAACGTCTTCCCGGATGCCCGGGAACGAGTCCTTCGTCTCGTGGCGCTCGCCGTCCTCGTCGTACCAGCAGAGCGCGCCGGCCGGCTCGTCCGCGGCGAGCGCGTGGCTGCCGTCGCAGAACGGGAGGTTGTTCGAAAGGCCGCAGGCGCAGATGTATTGCGTCTCGCCGCCGATCGTCACTTCGTAGGGCTGGTTGCGGTGTCGCTTGACCACACGGGCCATGGGGTTTCTCCCTGTCTCGTTCGAATGGTATCCCTGCGACCATTCGATGGATCGCCGGCCGATCCCGTTCCGGCGCCGGCGCGGCGTGCGAGCCGTGCGTCCCGGAAGGACAAAAAAAATGCGCGGCCGAGGCCGCGCGAACAAGGAGCAACCAAAGGGGGTGCGGGCGCTACAGCCGCCATTCGGCCGCGGCGCGGGCGGCGGCGGTGCGGGTGTAGAAGAAACCGTTGCGGACGAAGCCCGAGATGAGCGTGGCCTTCGCGGCGACGACGCGGCCCGAGGGCGCGCGATCGATCACCACGTTTTCGGGCAGCCCGTCGAGCACGTGGAACGGCGCGGGCAATCCGTTGGCGAAACGGCTCGGGTAGATCGTCTGCGTCTCGAAATCGAGGAAGGCCGGGATGAAGCCGAGGCCGCAGTTGTCCTCGCTGCGCCCGCCGGTGGTCGCGTGCGCGAGGTTCTCGTCCTGGAGCCTTTCGGGGCTGAGCGGTTTCATCGGGCTGACTCCTCGCGGCGCGATGGGCGCCGGTCCATGGAACCCAGTTTTCCCCAGCCGACGCGCCGCCGCCATGGGCGAAACTCCCAAACGCGAGCCGAAAACGTCCGAATCCGAAGGTAGGCGGATTTCCCGGCGGGCTGTGGGAAGCGGCCCCGGCCCGTTTATTCGCCGGTTCCGGAATTCGATTTTCGATGGCTTCCGCGCCCCGGTCGCGGTCTCATGGGCGAGCCCGCGGGGCCCATGAGCTCGCCCGGCGGGATCCCCAACCGAACCCAGCGAGGAAGCCGTGAAAGCGAGAACCCTTTGCCTCTGCGCCTGCACCGTCGTGCTCGCGCTCGGCGCCGCGCCCCTGCGCGCCGCCGATGCCCCGTCCCATCCCCCGACCCAGCGCGAGAAGTTCGCCGCGTGCGCCCACGAGACGCGCGGCATGAAGGCCGACGAGCGCCGCGCCTTCATGAGCGACTGCCTGAAGAAGCCCGAGGCGCCGCGGGCGGCGAAGAGCGCGGCGGCCGATGCCGCGCATGCCCGCGCCTCGTGCGATGCGCAGGCCGATCGGCGCAAACTCCAGGGCGAGGCGCGGCGCGCGTTCCTGGGAGCGTGCATCGAAGGCTGAGGCGCGGCCGGGCCGCGGGCGCCGACCCGCGGCCCGCGCCGTCGCCCGACCGGCTCCGGAGCGGCGCGGCCCGCGCGCTGTCGAACGCCCACCGCTCCGATCCTCGAAAGGCCCTACCTGACACCCGAACGACGCAAGGAGGCGATCCGCGCCGTCGCCTTCCTCGAGGCCGCCAAGGGCGCGGCGGTGCTGCTCGCCGGCTTCGGCGTGCTCTCGCTCGTCCATCACGACGCGCAGCACGTGGCCGAGGTGATCGTGCGCCACCTGCACCTCGATCCGGCACGCCACATTCCGCAGATCTTCCTTCACGCCGCCGCGCGGCTCACCGACCACCGCGCCGTGCTGCTCGCGGCCGGGGCCGGCGCCTATTGCGTCGTGCGCTTCATCGAGGCCTACGGGCTGTGGCGGCAGCGCGGCTGGGCGGAGGGATTCGCGGCGCTGAGCGGCGGCGTGTACATGCCCTTCGAGATCGAGCGCCTCGTGCGCGGCGAGGGCTGGGTCGCGGCGACCGCGCTGGGCATCAACGCCGCCGTGGTCGCGTTCATGCTCTACGCGCTGCGGCTGCGCCGGCGCGAGGAGGCCGCGCGCCGGCAAGCCGCCGCCGGCCGCTGATCCGGAGGCCTTCCCGCGGCGCGGTGCTCGTTTCGCATGGGCAAGCGCGCCGCGGCCGCGAACGCTTTGCGCGCGGCCCTGTCACTCGCGCTACAGAAGGAACGGGGGCTCGCCATGCAATCCATTCCCACCGCGGAACCGGCTGCTGCGCCGTACGTCGTTCCGGCGCCCGCCATGGCGAAGGCAAGCGGCCGATACGCCGCCTGCCGGGCGATGAGCGTGGAATGGCGCCCGCTGCGCGCGGGCGAGGAGATCGCGCTCGAGAGCGAGGACATCACCGTCGCCGTGCCCTTCGAGGGCGCCACGTGGCGCACGGTGCTCTCCGACGGCTCCGGCCGCGTGCACGAGGCGCCGCTCGCCGATCCCGCCGTGGCCGTGCTTCCTCCGCAGGCGGCGCGCGCGCTGGTCGCCGAGCACGAGGGATCCTGCGTGCTCGTGCGCCTGCCGGCCTCGCACTGGCACGAGAAGACGCGCGCGGCCCTCGGCCACTCGCGGGAGATTCGCGAGAGCTTCCTCGGCGTCGACGACTTCGTGCGCGGCGTGGCGAGCTTCCTGTCCGAAAGCTTGCGATCGGGCGGCGCGGCGAGCGATTGGCTGGAGAGCATGGGCGACGACATCGGCGTGCACCTCGCGACGCGCTACGGACGGCCCGCCGATCCCGCTTCCTGCGCGGGCCTCGCCCCGCACCGCCTGCAGCGCGTGCTCGCGCTGATCGAGGAGCGCCTCGCCGAGCCGATCCAGGTGAGCGAGCTCGCCGATGCGGTGCACATGAGCCCGTACCACTTCGCGCGCATGTTCAAGCAATCGACGGGGCAGCCGCCGCATCTCTACATCACGTGGCTGAGGATGGACCGGGCCAAGCAGCTGCTCGCACAGACCGCGTTGCCGCTCGCGCAGATCGCCACGCGCGTGGGATACCAGACGCAGGCGCATTTCACGGGGGTCTTCCACGCGCGGGCGGGAACGACGCCGCGCGCCTACCGGCTGCGCGTGCGCAACGAGCGTTCGGCGGCGGCCGGCCACGCCCCGCCGCGGGCCTGAGCCGCGCGCCCGCTTCAGTCGCCGAGGTAGCGCGCGGCGAGCCGCAGGTCGGCGACGAACTGCGCGTGCGCCTCCTCCTCGCCGGGGCGGTCCTTGAGGCGCAACAGGTAGGAAGGGTGGAACGTGGGCACGAGGTCGGGCAGCCCCTCGCGCCGCTGCACCTGGCCGCGCTCCTGCGTGATGCGGAAGCGCGGGCCGAGGAGCGACTTCGCGGCGGTCGCGCCGAGGCACACCACGACGGCGGGCTGCACGGCCGCGATCTCGCGCTCGAGCCACTGGCGGCACGCGTCGACCTCGCGTTGCGCGGGGGTCTTGTGCAGCCGGCGCTTTCCGCGCGGCTCCCACTTGAAGTGCTTCACGGCGTTGGTGACGTAGGTTCGCTCGCGATCGATGCCCGCCTCGGCGAGCGCCTGGTCGAGGATGCGTCCCGCGGGACCGACGAAGGGATGGCCCGCGCGGTCCTCGGCATCGCCCGGCTGCTCGCCCACGAGCATCACGCGCGCGTGCGCATCGCCTTCGCCGAACACGGTCTGCGTCGCGTTCTCCCAGAGCGGGCAATCGCGGCATTGCGCGGCCTCGGCGCGCAACCGGTCGAGGCGCGCGGCGGGAGCGGCGCGCGGCTTCTTCACCGGGTCGTGAACTGCATCACAGGCGGGATGTCGGCGCGCGGAGACAGCCGACCGGCCGTCGGTCCGGCGCCACCGGCGGTCGACGCGAGTGGCGCGCGCGCCGGGGCACCGCGACGATGCGGATGGACGGAAGCGCCCGCGAGGAACGACCATGCGCCGCTCGCTTTGCATCCTGGCATCGCTCGCCTGCCTGCTCGCGAGGGCGGAGGGGGTCGATCTTTCCGTGAAGCGCAAGGCGATCGCGAGCGAGATCGCGGTGCGCAGCGAGGCGCCGTTCGCCACCGCGCGCGAGGCGTGGCCCCTCGCGATCGCGCCCGGCGCACCCGGGACGCAGCTGCCGCGCGGGGCTTGCGAGCGCTCGGCCCACGACCTGTGCTACGAAGCCGACGGCCGGCGCATCGTCTACCGGCCGGCGCGCGCCATCATGCCGCGGATCGGCGAGCTCACGCCCGAAGGCGTGTCCGTTCGGCGCGACCGCATCGTCCTGCGCTACAGCTTCTAGCTCGCGGCGGCGAGCTGCGCGAGCGCCCGGGCCTGCTCGTTGCGCGCCTGCGAAAGGCAGCCGGCGCGCTCGTCGCCGCGCGCATCGCACTCGGCGCGGGCGAGCTGGAAGCGGACGCGGGCGCGCACGTCCTGCGCGCGGGCTTCGGCCTGCACGGTCCCGTAGTAGCGCGCGTCGAGGTCGGCGTGCGCGATGCGCTCCTCGGCGCGCGCGCGGGCGCGGCAGAGATCGCGGGAGGATTGCGCGAGCGCCCGGCAGCGGCCGAGCTCCGTGCGCGTGTTCTTGTCGATGCCGGCGAGCGCGCGATCGTAATCGGCGGGGGACATCAACGTGGGCGGGCTGCTCACCGCGGCCTGCAGGCCGTATCCGGCCGCGGCGAAGAACGCGACGGCGGCGAGGGTCATGGCGGCGGACGTGGGATTCATCTCGGGAATCTCGCGGTTCGTCGGGGAAGTGAAGGGCCGGTCCGCGGACCGGCCCCCCGGATGCGGGGAAGGCGCCGCGCGGCGGCGCCGTCCGTCACTTGACGCTCGATTTCGGCGCGGTCGTGCGCGAGTTCGACGCGACCTTCTTGTGCATCGACTTCGCCTCGGCCAGGGCCTTGTCCTCGTCGGCCTTCGCCTGCTTCTTGCACGCCGACTTCTCCTTGCCCTTCATGTCGTCGCACTTCTCCTTCGCGACGTCGTAGTTCGCCTTGGCCTTCGTCTCGGCGACCTTGTAGTCGGAGGCCGGGTCGTTGCCCTTGCGCTTCGCGTCGAGCTCGGCCTTGGCGATCTTCTCGTCGGCCTTCGCCTGCTTCTCGCAGACGTCCTTGGCGTTGCCGTTCATCGACTTGCACTCGGCCTTCGCCTGCTTGTAGTCGGCCTCGATGCGCTCCTTGTCGGCCTTGTACTCGTCCTTGGCGCCGGCGTTGGTGGTGGCCGCGCGATGGGTCGTCGTCGCGCCGGGGGCGGTGTTGTCGCCCGTGGCGGTGTTGGTCGTCTGGGCGGGGGCGAGCGTCGCCGCTCCGAGGAGGAACGTCCCGGCGAGGGCGGCGTAGAGGGTTTTCATTTTCATGCTTTTCTCCTTATGGGATTGCATTCGCAGGACCCCACGGGCGTGCGCGCCCGCGGCTGCGAGAGCCGCCTGCGCGTTGCCCCGATGCGGTCCCGATCGATCGCGTCACGTGTCGTGGAAGATTTGTCGCGCTTCGGGGCTCTGCCCCGGAGCTACGCACATCATCGGGCTGTAGGTAGGCCCGATCTGTCGGCCGACGGGAATCGCGCAATAGAACCGCGCTGATATGCGCGTGGGAACTTTCCTACAGCCGCGGGCGCCTGACGGGGGCGGGCTCCCGCGGACTGGAGCCTCTCGCTGCGTCGCGGTATCCTGTAGCGTTCATCCCGGAGGAAATCACCATGGCAAACGCATCCGCTCCATTCCAGCTCCCGCCGCTCCCCTGGCCGGAAGACGCGCTGGACCCGGTCATCTCGGCCAACACCCTCGGCTTCCACTACGGCAAGCACCACCGCGCCTACGTGAACAAGCTGAACGAGCTCGTGCAGGGGACGCGCTTCGCCGACATGAAGCTCGAGCAGGTGGTCAAGGAAAGCGCCGGCAAGGAGCCGAAGGTCTTCAACAACGCCGCGCAGGCCTGGAACCACACGTTCTACTGGAACTGCCTGCGCAAGGGCGGCGGCAAGCCTTCGGGCGCGCTCGCCTCGCGCATCGACGCCGATTGCGGCGGCTACGACGAGTTCCGGAAGAAGTTCGCCGAGACCGCGGTCAACTGCTTCGGCAGCGGCTGGGCCTGGCTCGTGGAGAAGGACGGCAAGCTCGACATCGTCGCCACCTCCAACGCGGGCACCCCGATCGCGCAGGGCCAGACGCCGCTCCTCACGCTCGACGTGTGGGAGCACGCGTACTACCTCGACTACCAGAACCGCAGGCCTGATCACGTCAACGCTGTGATCGACAAGTTGCTCAACTGGGATTTTGCGGCCCAGAACCTCGCTCGCCGCTGACGCGGCCTGCAATCCTCGTGGCACCCCGACGGCCGGCTCGCACCGGCC
>DASUXK010000161.1:0-8215 GCA_036377935.1 Usitatibacter sp. | reverse complement strand
CGAGGAGCCCTACACGATCGCGATGTGCCTCACGGAGGCGGTCCCCGGCGCGACGTTCGACGTGCTCGCCACCGATCTCGACACGCAGGTGCTCGCCGCGGCGGGCGAGGGCGTCTACGCGCTCGCGTCGGTCGCCAAGCTCGCCGAGGAGCGCCAGAAGCGCTTCTTCCTGCGCGGGGCGGGCCGCTTCGAGGGCCGCGCGCGCGTGCGCCGCGAGCTCGCCGCGCGGGTGGAGTTCGCGCGCCTGAACCTCATGGACCGCGAGTGGGCCGTGCAGGGGCCGTTCGACGCGATCTTCTGCCGCAACGTGATGATCTACTTCGACAAGCCGACCCAGGCGGGCCTCATCGAGCGCTTCGCGAAGCTGCTCAAGCCGCAGGGCCTCTTCTTCGCGGGGCATGCGGAGAGCCTGCTCGACAACGGGCGGTATTTCCGCCTGCGCGGGCAGACCGTGTACGAGCTGGCGGCCGTTTCGACCCTCACCCCAACCCTCTGCCAGTCGGAGGCCCCAACGAGTTGGGGACCCCCGGGGAGAGGGAGGCCTTCATGATCCGCGATGACGACCCGCTGCGCGACGACGTCCCCAACCGCTACTTCGATCCGCACTTCAGGATCGAGACGGCCAAGATATTGCCCGGCGAGTACTACGCCACCAACCGCGACATGGCGCTCGTCACGGTGCTGGGCTCGTGCGTCTCGGCGTGCGTGCGCGACCGCGACACGGGGATCGGCGGCATGAACCACTTCATGCTCCCGGACGAGGGCAAGCTCGTGGGCAGCCACGGCAACATCAGCGCGGGCGGGCGCTACGGCGTGCACGCGATGGAGCTGCTCATCAACCAGATCCTCAAGCTCGGCGGCCGGCGCGACCGGCTCGAGGCGAAGGTCTTCGGCGGGGGCAACGTGCTGCAGGGCTTCATGCTCTCCAACGTGGGCGCGCAGAACGCGGAGTTCATCGTGGAGTACCTGAACCTCGAGCGCATCCCCATCGTCGCGCGCGACCTGCTCGACGTGTGGCCGCGCAAGATCTACTTCTTCCCGCGCAGCGGCAAGGTCATGGTGAAGCGGCTGCGCAAGATCAACAACGACACCATCGTGCTGCGCGAGCGCGACTACGGCGCGCGGCTCTTCCACGGCAACATCGAAGGCGAGGCGGAGCTGTTCAAATGAGCGGGAAAATCCGGGTCCTCATCGTCGACGACTCGCGGATGATCCGCGACGTCCTCACGGACATCCTGAACGAGCAGGGCGACATCGAGGTGGTGGGCGCCGCGGCCGACGCCTACGAGGCGCGCGACATGATGCGCGAGCTCGATCCCGACGTGATCACGCTCGACGTCGAGATGCCGAAGATGAGCGGCCTCGAGTTCCTCGACCGGATCATGCGCGCGCGCCCCAAGCCCGTGCTCATGATCTCCTCGTTCACCGAGCGCGGCTCCGAGGTCACGTTCCGCGCGCTCGAGCTGGGCGCGGTCGACTTCGTCACGAAGCCGAAGCTGAACGAGCAGACCCCCGACGACTACGGCGCGATCATCGCCGAGAAGATCCGCGCGGCGAAGAGCGCGCGCCTGAAGCTGCCGCGGCGCTCGCCGGAGGAAGGCGGGGCGGGCCAGGTGCCCGTGGTGCCGGTGCAGAAGCGCCCGGTCCCGCGCGGGGTGAAGACCTCCGACAAGCTGATCGCGGTGGGCGCCTCGACCGGCGGCACCGAGGCGATCCGCGAGTTCCTCGCCGGGATGGCGCCCGACTGCCCCGGCATCGCCATCGTGCAGCACATGCCCGAGAACTTCACGCGCATGTTCGCCGAGCGGCTGAACGGGCTGTGCCAGATCACGGTGAGGGAAGCGGAGCACAACGACCCGATCCTGCCCGGCCACGCCTACATCGCGCCCGGCGGCAAGCACCTGTGGGTGAAGCGCGACGGCGGCCAGCTCCTCGCCAAGCTCTCCACCGAGCCGCCGATGAACCTGCACCGTCCCTCGGTCGACTTCCTGTTCCTCTCGGCGGCGAAGTACGTGGGCGCCGACGCGGTGGGCGTGATCATGACCGGCATGGGCCGCGACGGCGCCCAGGGCCTGCTCGAGATGAAGAAGGCGGGCGCCTGGACGGTGGCGCAGGACGAGGCCACCTCGGTGATCTTCGGCATGCCGCGCGAGGCGATCGAGCTGGGCGCGGTGCACGAGATCGCCCCCCTGAACAAGCTGCGCGAGCGCGTGCTCGCGCGCATCGCGAGGAAGGAGACGACCCGATGAGCGCCGATCCCTCGGTCCTGGAAGCGCCCTACGCGGCGGAGCAGGCGGCGGAAGCCGCGCGCCGCGAGTTCCTCACCTGCCGCCTGGGCGGGGAGCACTACGGCATCGACATCCTGCAGGTGCAGGAGATCCGCGAGATCGACCGCGTGACGCGCGTGCCGCACGTGGCGCCGTACGTGCGCGGCGTGATCAACCTGCGCGGGGCGATCGTGCCGATCGTGGACCTGGGCCTGCTCTTCGGCTTCGCCGAGCCGCTGCCGCTCGACAAGGCGAGCGCCATCGTCCTCAACGTCGACCACCGCATGGTCGGGCTGGTCGTCGCGGGCGTCTCCGACGTCGTGGCGCTCGCGGACCACGAGATCCTGCCGCCGCCGGAGCTGGGCGACCGCGCCATCGCGCGCGCGATCCAGGGCATCGGCACGCGCGGCGCCTGCGCCGAAGGCGGCGACGACGGCACCGCGAGCCTGCTCCTGCTCGACGTGCGCCACCTGATGCGCCGCGTTCGCGAGGAGCGCGAATGAGCGTGCTCGGCGCGCAGCCGGCGGAATCGACGGCGATGGTGCCGTCGAAGATCGGGCCGTACGAGATCCGCGGCGTGCTGGGCCGCGGCGAGTCGGCCACGATCTACCTCGGCCGCGAGCTCTTCCCCGCGCGCGACGTGGCGATCAAGGTGTACGACCCGCGCCTGCTCGCCTCCGAGGACCGCGCGCTCTTCCGCTCGCTCTTCCTCAAGGAAGCGCTGCTCGCCAAGAAGCTCACGCATCCCAGCATCACGCAGGTGTACGACGCGGCCGCCGACGACGAGCGCGCGTACATCGTGATGGAGTACGTGCAGGCCGGAAGCCTCGACCGCTACTGCGTGGCCGAAGGGCTCCTCGAGCCGCGGCGCGTGGCGCGCCTGCTGGAGCAGGTCTGCGACGCGCTGAGCTACGCCAACACGCACGGCATCGTGCACCGCGACTTGAAGCCCGCGAACATCCTGATGGGCGCCGACGGCGAGGCGAAGGTCGCCGACTTCGGCGTCGCGCACACGGCGTTCGGCTTCGATCCGACGCGCGGCCTGATGGTCGGCTCGCCCGCGTACATGGCGCCCGAGCAGCTCGAGCGCAAGCCCGCCTCGATGCAATCGGACATGTACTCGCTCGGGATCGTCCTCTACAAGATGCTGATGGGCGAGCTGCCCTTCGCGCCCGACACGCCCGCGGCGCTCACCACGCGCATCCTGCTCGGCAACCTGCCGAGGCCGGGCGCCTCGAGGAGCGGCCTCGATCCCCTCTTCGACGCGATCTTCGCGCGCGCCACCGCGCGCAACGCCTCGGATCGCTACGCGAGCTGGGAGGAATTCGCCGCGGACCTGCGGCGCATCTCCGAGCCGGCGGGCGAGGGGCTGGCTGCCGACGAGCGCGTGGCGCAGCTGCGCCCGCTGCCGTTCTTCCAGGGCTTCACGAACGCCGCGCTGGCCGAGATCGCGCCGATGGGCCGCTGGTTCGACGTGCGCGCGGGCTCCACGCTCGTGGGCGAGGACGATCCGGGCTACTCCTTCTTCGTGCTCGTGCGCGGCCAGATGCGCGTCACGCGCCGCGGCACGCTGCTGCGCATCCACGGCGCGGGCCAGTGCCTGGAGGAGACCGCGTTCCTGCGCCGCAACGCCGCGCGCCGCTTCGCGACCGTGCAGGCGGTGACCGACTGCACCGTGATCGAGTTCGACCCCGACGTGCTCTGGCTCGCCTCGCCGGAATGCGGCCGCCAGGTGAACGAGGCGTTCCTGCGCACCATGGCCGAGCGGCTGGTGAACGCCGAAGGGGCGCTCGCCGAGATGCTCGCCGGCCGCAACGTGACGCTCTTCTGATCGCCATGAAGCTCCTCGCCGCCGTTCGCTCCATCCGCGTATCGCGCCTGCAGGCGAAGCTGCTCGCGATCGTGGCGGTCGCGCTCGCGATCGCCGCGTTGGTGGCGCTCGCCGCGCTCACCCGCGTCTACGGGGCGGCGAAGGACGTGGAGCGCATCAGCGCGATCGATTTCGAGACGCAGCTGAACATCGTGCGCAGCGAGACGGCGTTCCGCACCCAGGTGCAGAAGTGGCAGAACGTGCTGCTGCGCGCCGGCGACGCCGCCATGCGCCAGAACGACTGGGATGCGTTCCTCGAGGCGGAGAAGACGGTCCGGGACTTCGCCTCGGCCGCGCGCGGCGCCACGCGCCATCCCGAGGTGGCCCAGGCGCTCGACGATTTCCTCGGCTCGCACCGCGAGGCGGGTGACGGCTACCGGCGCGCCTATGCGGCGCTCGGGACCGAGGGCGTGGCCGGCGCGATCCGGGCCTCGGGCGGCCTCGATCGCGGGCCGGCCGAGAGGCTGGAGGAAGCGGAGTCGGTCGCCCAGGAGCGCGGCAGCCAGCTCATCAACGGCGCGGTCGCCTCGGGAGGGCGGGCCTATCGCATCGCCATCGGCGCGACGCTCGCCGCGGCCTTCCTCGCCCTCGTCGCGGTCTGGATCTTCACGCGCCGCGCGCTCCTCGCGCCCATCGCCGCGGCCGCGGCCCACGCCGAGCGCATCGCGCGCGGCGACCTCACCGCGACCGTGGAGAGCGGCTCGCGCGACGAGGCCGGCCAGCTCCTCGCGGCCATCGGGCGCATGAACGACGGGCTCGCCGCCGTGGTGAGCCAGGTACGCGATTCGGCCGAGGCGGTCGCCGCCGCCTCGGGCGAGGTCTCCGCGGGCATGACCGACCTCTCGCAGCGCACCGAGGAGCAGGCCACGAGCCTCGAGGAGACGGCCGCCAGCATGGAGGAGCTTTCGGGCACCGTGCGCCAGAACGCCGAGCACGCGCGCGAGGCCGACGAGCTGGCGCTCAACGCCTCGAAGCGCGCGGAGCAGGGCGGGCGCGAGGTGGCGCGGGTCGTGGTCACGATGAGCGAGATCAGCGAGGGCGCCAAGCGCATCGCGGATATCATCTCGGTGATCGACGGCATCGCCTTCCAGACCAACATCCTCGCGTTGAACGCCGCCGTGGAAGCCGCGCGCGCGGGCGAGCAGGGGCGCGGCTTCGCGGTCGTGGCCGCGGAAGTGCGCTCGCTCGCGCAGAGGAGCGGCCAGGCGGCCAAGGAGATCAAGGGTCTCATCGGCGCGTCGGTGTCGCAGGTGGAGGACGGCACGCGCCTCGTGGACCAGGCGGGCGGCACCATCGCCGCGCTGGTGAACGACGTGAAGCGCGTGAGCGGCATCATGCGCTCGATCGCCGAGGCCTCGGCCGAGCAGAGCCGCGGCGTGCAGCAGGTGAACAAGACCGTCACCGAGATGGACAAGGTGGTGCAGCAGAACGCCTCCGCGGTGCAGCATTCGGCGGGCGCCGCCGAGGCGATGCGCCGCCAGGCCGAGGCGCTGCTGCGCGCGATGGGCATGTTCCGCATCCGGGGCGGGGAAGCGTCGGCGTCGCCGCGGCCCGCGCCAGCCGCGGAGCCGGGGGCCGGGCCCATCGCGGCGGCGAGCCCCGCGCGGCGCGAAGCGCCCGAGGCGGTGGTCGCGACGGCCGCGGACGCCCGCGACGAATGGCAGGAATTCTGAAGGGAGATCCATCATGAGAACCGCGACCGCGGCACGCGAAGAGACACGGGAGGTCCTGGTCTTCGTCCTGGGCAAGGAGGAGTACGGGGTCGACATCCTCAAGGTCCAGGAGATCCGGGGCTACGAGAAGGTGACGCCCATCCCCTCGGCGCCCGATTACCTGAAGGGCGTGGTGAACCTGCGCGGCGTGATCGTGCCGGTGATCGACATGCGCGTGAAGTTCCGGCTGCCCGAGGTGCGCTACGACTCCTTCACGGTGGTGGTGATCCTGCGCATCGCCGGGCGCGTGATCGGGATCGTGGTGGACGGCGTGTCGGACGTGGTGCGCTTCGCCGAGAGCGCGGTGAAGGCGGCGCCGCAGCTCGGCGCGCTCGTCGACAGCTCCTTCCTGGACGGCGTCGCGACCCAGGACGACCGCATGGTGCTGCTGGTGGACATCGAGAAGCTGCTCTCCAGCGGCGAGCTGAACCTCCTGCGCCAGGTGACGGAGGCGGCGTCGTGAGTCGCTACCTGGGCTTCGCCTGGCGCCACCCGTACCTGCTGGCGGCGCTCATGGTGGTGCTCTTCCTGCCGTGGCTCTGGCTCGCGGCGCTGATTCCCCAATGGGCGCTGCTCACCGCGCTCGGCCTCGTGCCGTTCGCCGCGCTGGTCGCGCTCGCGCTCGTCATGAAGGACTTGAACTCCGAGGACGACGGCCTCGCCGGCAACGTCGAGGAGCCGCTCTTCAAGTGGCGCAAGCGCACGCGCCTCTTCCAGCAGGTGGTCGTGGGGCTCGACACGATGCTCGAGCGCTGGGACGCGGCCTCGCAGGCGAACCGCCAGAAGCTCGACATGGTGAACGATTCGGTGGAGGAGGTGATCAAGCTCACCGAGAACGCCGTCACCGAGATCAGCAAGCGCTTCCGCGTGCTGGTGTCGAAGGCGAACGAGCAGACCGAGGCGGCCACCTCGCTCCTCAAGGGCGGGGACGACGGCCAGCACACCGGCATCCTCTCGCTGCCCGACTTCATCAAGGCCTACGACTCCCAGCTCGTGAACGTGACGAGCCACATGACGAGCTTCTCCCAGGCCGCCGACGAGCTCGCGAGCCACCAGAAGCGCGTCACCGAGCACGCGCGGGTGATGGAGGAGACGATCGACGGCCTGCGCAACATGGCCTCCCAGATCTCGCGCATCGCCCTCGACGGCTCGGTGGCGATGACCTCGCAGACCCTCACGCCGCGCGACTTCGTGGAGATGACCGACCGCATCCGCGCGATCAGCGCCGAGGCGCACGAGCTCACGCGCAGGACCCGCCAGGGCCTGGACGCGATCGGCGACGAGGTGCGGCAGGGCAACAAGCGCACGATGCAGGTGGCCGAGGCGGCGCGGCGCGCGGTGGAGATCGCGCGCACCGAGATCGGCACGCTCAACGCGGCCACCATCGCCCAGACGCAGCAGATCGAGGTGACGTTGAAGCGCATCAACGGCATCTCGGTGGACATCCAGAAGGACATCAACCAGATCATCGTCGCGATGCAGTTCCAGGACATCACGCGGCAGAAGCTCGAGCGGCTGCACAAGCCCGCGCTCGGGGCCGCGGCCGAATCCCTCTCGCTCCTCTCGCACGAGACCCAGGCGCTCCTGCAGCGCGATCTCTACCGCGCGGTGCGCGCGTACTCGGAAAGCGCGTTGAAGCCGCGCATGCCGGGCGCGAAGGACATCGTCGAGGCCGAGGCGCGCAGGCTGGACGCGGTGCAGGAGAGCGCCGCCCGGCACCCCTCGGTCGCCCCGGAGGACGGCCAGGAGGCCGGGACCAAGGTCGAGATCTTCTAGGGCGTTTGCGCTGCGGCAAAGGGCGGCGCGACGCCGCGGCCGCGGCGGCGTAAACTGGGCCAACTCGACAGCCCGCCCTTCGAAGGGGCGCGAAGCCGATGAAGCCGCTGCACGCGGTCAACGATTTCGTCGTCAAGTTCGCCAACGTCAACGGCTCCGGCTCGGCCTCGGCGAACACCCTCGTCGCGAAGTCGATCATGCGCATGGGCGTCCCGGTGAGCCCGCGCAACATCTTCCCGTCGAACATCCAGGGCCTGCCCACGTGGTACGAGGTGCGGGTCTCCGAGGACGGCTGGCTGGGACGCCGCGGCGGCGTGGACCTCATGGTCGCGATGAACCCGCAGACCTGGGAGAAGGACGTCGCCGAGATCGAGCCGGGCGGCTACCTCTTCTACGACTCGACCAAGCCGCTGCCGCCGTCGCGCTTCCGGGAGGACGTGCAGGTGGTCGGCATGCCGCTCACCGACCTCTGCAACGCCACCTGGTCGATCCCCCGGGAGCGCCAGCTCTTCAAGAACATCGTCTACGTGGGCGCGCTCTCGGCGCTGCTCGGCATGGACGTCGCGGCCGTCGAGAAGCTCATCGGCGAG
>DASUXK010000160.1:0-10709 GCA_036377935.1 Usitatibacter sp. | reverse complement strand
GCCCTCGCCGCCCCGGCCGCCTATGCGAGCTGCACCTGGGAATGGATGTGCAACGGCTCCGGAAGCTGCAAGCAGATGCCGGTATGCGATTCGGTGTACGACGTCGCGCCGCCGAAGCCGGCGGAGCCGGCGCCCACGCCCCCGCCGATGTCGATCCGTCCCCGCGCCCACATGCACAACATGCGCGGGCTGGAATGCGAGGAGGTGATGCGCCGCAGCGCTTCGGGACGTTGGTCCTGGGACCAGGCGTGCAATTGCAGCGACGCGCGCAAGGCGGGCGATGCCTCGGAGCCCTTCGCGAACATCGTGCGCTGCGAGACGCCGTGGAAGGAAAGCGCGGGGAACACCTCGTCCGGAACCTCTCCCCGGCCCTCTCCCGAAGGAGGGGGAGTCTCCGCGCCTACTTGATGCGCCGGGGGGTGAACTCCTCCTCGATCGCTTCCCGGTAGTAGCTGCCGGGCGTGGGCGAGCTCATGAGCCGCCGGTAGACCTCGGGCGAGACGTTCGCGTACTCGAACGTCCCGGTCGAGGTCTCCACGACGAGCTTGCGGTTGCGCTCGTCGTAGCCGGCGGCCTTGAGGCCCGCCGCGTTGATGCGCTTCATCTCCATCGCTTCGCTCCGCCGCCCGGTCGCTAGTGGCCGCCGGCCTTGTCGCCCCACAGCGCCTTCAGGCGCGCGTCGCGGCCGCAGCCGGTGCGATAGAACTGGTAGCGCACCGGGTTCTTCTTGTAGAAATCCTGATGGTAATCCTCGGCCGGGTAGAACGGCCCGGCCTTCACGATCTCGGTGTAGATCGGCCCCTTGAAGGGCTTGGTCGCCTCGACGCGCTTCTTCGATTCCTCGGCCGCCCGGCGCTGCGCCTCGTCGTGCCAGAAGATCGCCGTGCGGTACTGGCTGCCCGTGTCGCAGAACTGCCGGTCCTTCACCGTGGGATCGATGTTCACCCAGTACACGTCGAGCAGGTGCTCGTAGGTCACCTTCTTCGGGTCGAAGATCACCTCGACCGATTCGGCGTGCCCGGTCGTGCCGGAGGAAACCTGCTCGTAGGTGGGATTCGCGACGGTGCCGCCGGTGTAGCCCGAGATCGTCGCGAGCACGCCGGGCACCTTGTCGAAATCCGACTCCATGCACCAGAAGCAGCCGCCGGCGAACGTCGCCACCCGCGCGCCGGGGGGCACCTTCGGCGTTTCCGCGCGGGCGAGGAGCGCGGCGAGCGCGGTGAAGAGGATGGCGGCGAGTCTCATGGCGGTCTCCGGGGAATGGCGGGGGATCGATGAAGCCAACAGCGCCAGCTTACGGCCGATTCCATAGCCAGGCCGCGCCGCGCACGCCGCTCGAATCCCCATGGGCCGGCGCGACGAGGCGCGTGCGCACCTCGTCCGAGAACACGTGCTCCCCCCAGAGCCGCGGCACGTCGTCGTAGAGCCGGCCGATGCGCGACAGCCCGCCGCCCAGCACGACCACGTCGGGATCGAGCACGTTGATGACGCCCGCGAGCGAGCGCGCGAGCCGCTGCGCGTAGCGGCGGAGCGTTTCGACGCAGGGCTCCTCGCCTCGTTCCGCGCGCATCGCGATGTCGGCGGCCGACGCGCGCTCGCCCGTCGCGCGCGCATGGTCCGCCGCGAGCCCGGGGCCCGAGAGGTAGGTCTCGATGCAGCCTTGCCGGCCGCAGTAGCAGAGTGGCAGCGGATGGTCGTCGGTCCGCGGCAGCGGCAGCGGGTTGTGCCCCCACTCGCCGGCGATCGCGTTCGCGCCCTCGAGGATGCGCCCGTGCGCGACGATGCCGCCGCCCACGCCCGTGCCGAGGATCACGCCGAAGACGACGGCCGCCCCGGCCGCGGCTCCATCCACGGCTTCGGAAAGCGCGAAGCAATTGGCGTCGTTCGCGAGCCGCACCTCGCGCGCGAGGCGCCGCTCGAGGTCCTCCTTCAGCGCGCGCCCGTTGAGCCAGGTGGAGTTGGCGTTCTTGATGCGCCCGCTCGCCGCCGAGATCGCGCCGGGCGTGGCGAGGCCCACGCTCGCCTGCGCGCCGAGCGCGCGCTCGGCATTCTCCACGAGCCGCGCGACGGCTTCGATCGTGCCTTCGTAGTCGCCCGCGGGCGTGGGAACGCGCTCGCGATGGCGCAGCGCGCCGGCCGGGTCGAGCGCGGCGAGCTCGATCTTCGTGCCGCCGAGATCGATGCCGAAGCGGAGGGAGGCGTTCATGCGCGGACCGGGGAATCCCGGCCCGCACTATATCGGAATCGCGAAGCTCAGCGCGCGGCGAGGTGGGGGTTGCCGCCGAGCACCGCGACGGTGCCCTGCACGTTGCGCGCGCGCCCGCCGCGCGACTCGACGTCGCCGCCGATGAGCGCCGCCTGGATCTGCTCGGCCGTGGGCTGGCGCACGCCCATGCGCGCGAGCGTCGCGCGCGCGGTCGCGAGCGCGGCGCGGATCTCGTCGTAGTCCATGCGCGAGCCCGGCGTGAAGCCGGCGAGGCTCACGGTGCGGTCGGGTCCGGTGGTCGCGATCGTGATCGAGGTGCCCTGGTGAAGGCCGTTCACGAGCGCCTCGGCGTTCTGGTGGCTGCCCGCCCACGCGGAGAATTCGGTCGCGATGCGCGAGGCCGGCGCCTCGGTCCGCGAGGCCGCCATGGCCGTCGAGGCGGCGAGCAGGGAAGCGGCGAGCGAGGCCGCGAGCTTGCGATGGTCCATGAGGCACCTCCGGTCGAAAAGTGCCTTCACTATGCGCAAGCGGGCGCTCCGCGGGAGTCGGTGCGCTCGGAACGTGCGGTGGGACGGCGCGCGCGCGCGGAGTCGGCCGGCTCCTACCGCGGCCCGTGCCAGAATGCCGGCGATGAACGTCGCCATCGCCGCCACGATCGTGCTCGGCCTCGCGCTCGACCAGCACTGGGCCGTGTACGGCCAGGTCGCGGCGAGCGCGGCCGCGTGGATCGTCTGCCTCGCGCTCTTCACGCGGACGCCGGGACGCGCGCGCATCTCGCTCGCCGCATGCCTCGCGATCGCCACCGCGGGCGAGGTGGTGCTGTCGCTCGCGTGGGGACTCTACCGCTACCGGCTCGGCAACATCCCGCTCTTCGTCCCGCCGGGACACGTGCTGCTCTTCTACCTCGGCACGCAGCTCGCGCGGCGGCTGCCCGAGGATCGCGCGTGGATCGTCGCGGCGCTCGCCGCCCCGCTCGTGGCGCTGCTCGCATGGCGCGGCGACGACACCTTCGGGCCGCTGCTCTTCGCGCTCTTCCTCGCGTGCCTCTGGATCGCGCCCTCGCGCCGCCTCTACGCGACGATGTTCGCGCTCTCGCTCGCGATGGAGCTCTACGGAACGTGGCTGGGAAACTGGAGCTGGAGCGCGCGCGTGCCGGGGCTCGGATTCACGGCCGCCAACCCGCCGCTCGCCGCGGGGGCCTTCTACGCGGTGCTGGACCTGCTGGTCGTCGCGACGGGAACCGCGCTCGCGCGGGCGACGGGGCGGCGCGCGAGCCGCGCGGGCGATCGTTCAGCCGCCCGCGAGCCCGGGATGGAAACCGAGGGTCGCCTCGCACCACGCGGCGATGCGCAGGGCATGCTCGTCCTCGCGGTAGCGGCCCACGACCTGGAAGCCGAGCGGCAGCCCGCGCGGGCCGCGCCCGGTGGGAATGGTGACGGCGGGCATCGCGGCCTGCGTCCATAGCGAATTGAACACCGCGTCCCCGGTGCTGCCGAGGCCCTCGGGCGCCTCGCCGGGGGCGGGAATCGTCGCGATCGCCTCGAACTGCTCGAAGACGCGATCGAGCCAGCGGCGGTACTCGTCGCGCCGCGCGAGCGCCTTCGCGTACTGCTCGGGGTTCACCGCGCGGCCGCGATCGAGGAGCTCCATCAGCATCGGGGAGAGGCGGATGCGATGGCGCGATTCGATCGAGCCGAAGCTCTTCACCGCCTCGTGCGCCAGGATCGTCACGACGTTGTCCCACGCGCCGTCGAAGAGGCGCGGCAGCGTCACCTCGCGCACGCGCGCGCCGGCCGCCTGCAATTTCATGATGCACTCGACGAAGTGCTGGCGCTGCGCGTCGCTCGCGACCGGCCATTTCTGCGTCTTCACCACGGCGATGCGCGGCGCCTCGGCGAGCGGCTCCAGCGGCACGTGCAGCAGCCGGGGTGCGGCGCGCACCACGGTGGCCTCGTCGCGGAAATCCTCGCCCATGAGGCACGCGCCGAACCACGCGGCGTCGGCGACCGAGCGCGCGAAGACGCCCACGGTGTCCAGCGTCGGCGCGAAGGGCAGGATCCCGGTGCGCGAGATGGCGCCGTGCGTGGGCTTGTATCCGACCACGCCGCAGAAGGCGGCGGGACGGATCACCGAGCCCAGCGTCTGCGTGCCGATCGCCACCGGCACGAAGCCCGCGGCGACGGCGGCGGCCGAGCCGCTCGAAGACCCCCCCGGGGTATGGGCCGGATTCCACGGGTTGCGCGTCTTGCCCGGCGAGCGGTACGCGAACTCGGTGGTGACCGTCTTGCCCATCACCAGGCCGCCCAGCGCCTCGAGCCGGCGCACGACCCACGCCGAGGTGGTCGGCACGTGGTTCGCGAAGATCACCGAGCCCATGCGCGTCGGGATGCCGCGGGTATTGACGATGTCCTTCACGCCGACCGGGATGCCGTAGAGCGGAAGGTCGGCGAGGATGCCCCCGGCGCGCTCCTCGGCATCGGCCATGGCGCGCGCGGGCTCGAACCATTCCCAGGCCTGGATGCGCGGCTCGAGCGCGGTGATCCGGCCCGAGCAGGACGCCACATAATCCTGCACGGTGGCGCGGCCCTCGCGGTAGGCGCGCAGCGTTTCGAGAAGCCCGAGGGGATAAAGGTCCATTGTTTTAGTTAGTTACGACGGCGGCCGGTCCGTGCCGGCCGCATCTGGACCGTCATTTTGCCGTCCCGCGCAGGCGATTACCAGCTAACCGAGGGCCGCCTTGAGCGCATTCACGCCCGCCAGGGCCACCAGCTCGTCGTCGGAAGCCTTGACGCCCGAGACGCCGACCGCGCCCACGATGGCGCCCTCGACCTCGATGGGGACGCCGCCCTGCAGGATCGCCATGCCCTGGGAGATGGAGAGGAACGCGGTGCGCCCGTTGTTGACCGATTCCTCGAGCAGCCGCGTGGGCCGCTTCCAGGCCACCGCCGCGCGCGCCTTGTTCACCGCCGTGTCCACGCTCGAGATCTGCGCGCCGTCCAGGCGCGCGAGCGCGATCGCATGCCCGCCGTCGTCCACCACGGCGATCACCACGCGCCACTGGTTGCGCAGGGCCTCGGCCTCCGCGGCGGCGAGCACCACGCGGGCGGCTTCGAGCGTGAGGGTCTTGCGCAGCGGGAGGGTGAGGGCCATGGCGATCGTTCGGGCGGGAAAGCGCCCGATGATACCGCCCGCGTTCGCGCGCTCCTAGGGGGCGGTGAAGCCGCGATCGAGGAAGGGCTTGCGTCCCTCGGCCGAGACGAGCCAGTCGAGGAGCGCCGCCGCGCCCCGCGGGTTCTTCGCGCCCTTCATCACCGCGCCGGAGTACACGATGCGCTGCTGAAGCTCGTCGGGAAGCAGGCCCGCGATCTTGACGCCCTTCACCGGCAGGATCTCCGTCACGTTGTGGAAGGCGATGTCCACCTCGCCGCGCGCGACCTTCTCGGCGATGTAGCCGCCCTCGCCGAACACCGCCTTGGCGCGCACCTCGTCGCGGATGCCGAGCTTCGGGAGCACGATCTCGTCGAAGTTGCGCCCGCTGGTGCCGATCTTCGGATCCATGTACGTCACCGACTTCGCGGCCAGCAGCGCGCGCTTGAGGCCTTCGGCCGTGGAGATGTCGGGAACCGGCGCGCCCTCGCGCACCGCCGCGGCCGTGGCCACCGCGCCCAGGTCGTGCCGCGTGCCCGGCACGATCACGCCGTCGCCCTCGAGCTTCTCGAAGTTCTCGATCGGGATCACGAGCAGGTCCGCGAACTCCTTGGCGGCGAGGCGCTTCCTCAGCTCGCCCGCGGGCGCGAAGGAGGATTTCACCGTGTGCCCGGTCTTCTCCTGCCATTGCGCGGCGGATTCGGCGAACGCGGCCTTGACGGCCCCGGCGCTGAGGACGACCACTTCGGACGAGGCGGAGGTGGAAGACGCGAGGGCGAATCCGACGGCGGCGGCGAGGCTGAGCGAAGGCATGACGGCTCCAGTCGTGGGAAAGACCGCGAAATTACCACTTGTGGGAAAATCCCCCGATGACTTCGACCCGCCCCTACTTCGCCGCGCTCTTCGCGATCTGCGCGGCGCTCCTCGGATTCGCCCTCTACCTGCAGGAGGAAGTGGGCCTCGATCCGTGCCCCATGTGCATCCTGCAGCGCTACGCGTTCACCGCGATCGGCATCGTGGCTCTCGCCGGCGCGATCCAGGGCCCGCGCCACCTGGCGCTGAAGGCGTATGGCATCGTGCTGGCCCTCCTCGCCATCGCCGGCGGCGGGGTCGCGGTGCGCCAGTCGTACATCCAGCATTTCCCGCCGAAGGTGTCCACGTGCGGCACCGACCTCGAGTTCCTCGTGAACACGTTCCCGATCTCGCAGGCGCTGCCGAAGATCTTCGCGGGCTCGGGCGATTGCTCCGAGGTGCATTGGCGGCTGCTCGGCCTGTCGATCGCCGAATGGGCGCTCGTCTGGTTCGTGCTGATCCTCGCGGCCTCGCTGTGGCTCGCGTTCCGGCGCAAGGCGCGCTGACGCGCGCTGCGCTTCGTCCATGAGGCCGGTTTCGAAAGCCGCGCGCCGCGCGTTCCTCGAGCGCGCCCTCGCCCTGGGCGCGGCCGCGTTCCTGCAGCCCCTCGCCGGCTGCGCCGCCGGCCCCTCCGTCCGCTTCCGCGAGGATCCATTCAGCCTCGGCATCGCCTCGGGATCGCCGCGCGCGGACGGCTTCGTGATCTGGACGCGCCTCGCCCCGCGGCCGCTGGAAGGCGGCGGCATGCAGCCCAACGCGGTGGAAGTCGACTGGGAAGTCGCGGCCGACGAGCGCTTCTCGAAGGTCGTGCGACGCGGCAAGTCGACCGCATCGCCCTCCTCGGTGCACGCGGTGCACGTCGAGGTCGATGGCCTGGAGCCCGCACGCGAATACTGGTACCGCTTCCAGTCCGGTGGCGCGCGAAGCCCCGCCGCGCGCACGCGCACGGGGCCGGCGCCCGGGCGCGGCGACGAGCGGCTGCGCCTCGCGCTCGCGAGCTGCCAGCAGTACGAGCAGGGCTGGTACGTCGCGCACCGGCATCTCGCCGCCGAGGGCGTGGACCTCGTCGCCTTCGTCGGCGACTACATCTACGAATCGAGCTGGGGCAACCGCCACGTCCGCCACCACGCCACCGGCGAGCCGCACACGCTCGACGAGTACCGCGCGCGCTACGCGCAGTACAAGACCGATCCCGACCTGCAAGCGGCCCACGCTTGCGCGCCGTGGATCGTCACGTGGGACGACCACGAGGTGGACAACGACTACGCCGGCGACCAGTCCGAGGACCTCGATCCGAATTTCCTCGCGCGGCGCGCCGCCGCGTACCGCGCCTTCCTCGAGCACCTGCCGGTGCGCCGCTCGCAAGTCGAGGCGGGCGGGGGCTTCCGGATCCACGGCACGCACGAATGGGGATCGCTCGCGCGGCTGCACGTCCTCGACGACCGGCAGTACCGCGACCACGAGGCCTGCC
The DNA here is from genome assembly GCA_036377935.1 of Usitatibacter sp. Classification (GTDB taxonomy): domain Bacteria; phylum Pseudomonadota; class Gammaproteobacteria; order Burkholderiales; family Usitatibacteraceae; genus Usitatibacter. The sequence goes on along the minus strand of DASUXK010000160.1, from coordinate 3,033 downwards.
CGCGGCCGCTGCGCGGCGGATCGAACCGCGTGGGCGCCGAGTGCGCCGAGCGCACCGACACGCGCCGCACGATGCTGGGCGCCGCGCAGGAGCGCTGGCTGCGCGACGCGCTCGCGCAATCGCGCGCCCGCTGGAACGTGATCGTGCAGCAGACCCTCATGGCTTCCGCGGGCCGGCCGACGCCGGGCGGCGTGCGTTACTGGACCGACGGCTGGGACGGCTACCCCGCGGCCCGCGAGCGGCTGCTCGCCGCGCTCGGCCAGCCCGGCGTGCGCAATCCCGTGGTCCTGGGCGGCGACGTGCATGCGAACTACGTCGCCGACCTGCACCTGAAGCCGGAAGATCCCGCCTCCCGGCTCGTGGCCGCGGAGTTCTGCGGCACCTCGATCACCTCGCAGGGAACGCGCGCGGACATCGTCGCCGCGATCAAGGATGCGAATCCCGCGATCCGCTTCGCCGATTCGACGAAGCGCGGCTACGTCGTGCTCGATTTCTCGCGCGAACGCACGGAAGCCCGGCTGCGCGTGGTGGGAACCGTGAAGGAAAAGGATTCGCCCGTGAGCACCCGGGCGCGCTACGTCGTCGAGGACGGCCGCCCGGGGGTGCAGGCCGCCTGAAAGGCGGCGCGGCGGTCGCCGCGCCGCGTGCCGCGCGTTACTTGAGGCCCAGGATCGCCTTCGCCTTCGCGAGGTCGTCCACGGAAGCCTGGTGTTTGCCGGCCTTGTGCTCGGCCTCGCCCTTCGCGCGCAGCGCCTTCACTTCCTTCATCTGCGCCTCGGAGAGGCTGGGGTGCTTCGCCAGGGCGGCGTCGATCTCCTTCATGTCCTTCGGGCAATGGAACGCGAAAGCGGCGCCGGAGGCGAACAGCAGCGCGGCGGCGAACGGGAGCGTGCGTTTCATGGAATTCTCCTGTGGTGTGGGACGGCTGGGAATGGGTCCTGCTGCACCCGAGACGAACACCCGGGGCGCGCCATTATTCCTCAATCCGGCCCGAGCTGCCGCAAGTCGGCCACCGGCTCGCGGGCCAGCCGTCCGGCCGCTTCCAGCCGGAGGATATCCTCGGCCACGTCCGCGGCGGCCCGCAGCGCCCCTTCCGCCTTCAGGCGCCGGAAGCGCTCCACGTCGGCGAACGCCTCGCGATCCAGGCCGCGCACCGATTCCTGCATGCCGGTGTCGATGATGCCGGGCGCGAGGCTCACCGCCTCGATCGCGAGGCCGCGGGACTGCGCCTCGAGGGCCACCACCCGCGTGGCCATGTCGAGTCCCGCCTTCGCGGCGCAGTAGGCGCCCCAGCCCGAGACCGGCCGCCGCCCCGCGCCCGAGGAGATGTTCACGATGCGCCGCAGCGCCGCCGCCCCCTCGGTCATGCGCAGGAAGCGGCGCATGAGGCGCATGGGCGCGACCAGGTTCACGACGAGGTTGCGCTCGAGCGCATCGGCATCCGCCGCCTCCAGCGGCGCCACCGGCCCGACCACGCCCGCGTTGTTGAAGAGCACCGCGCGCTCGTAGCGCCGGCCGCGGATGCGCGACTCGATGCGGTCGCACGCGCGCTCGAGCGAGGCGCCGTCGGCGAGGTCCGCCTCGAAGCGCGCGCCGCCGGGAACCGGCGCGTCGGGCGCGCGCGAGATCGCGACGAGCTCGTTGGCGGGATCGCGCGCGATGCGCTCGGCGAGCGCCCGGCCGAGCCCGCGCGTGGTGCCGGTGACGACGTAGAGGTTCATGCGCGAGGTTTCGATATGATTCGGCGGTGGCCATCATATCCTCGCGCCCGCGCTCGCCGCGGGTCACCATCGCCCTCGTCGCCGCGAGCATCGCGGTGACCGCCGCCGTATGGCTGGGGGGGGCGCAGCGCGTGCTGCCCGCCCTGCTCATCGCGACGCCCGGAAGCCCTTTCCTCGCCGACATCCTCTCGGGCGAGGTGTGGCGGATCGTCACGCCGATCTTCCTGCACCTGGGCGCGCTGCACCTCATCTTCAACATGATGTGGCTGTGGGACCTGGGTGGCGCGATCGAGCGGCTGAAGGGCGGCGGCTTCCTCGCGCTCTTCGTGGCGGCGAGCGGCGCGGCCTCGAACTTCGCGCAATACGCCATCACGCAGTCGCCGAACTTCGGCGGCATGTCCGGCGTGGTGTATGCGCTCCTCGGCTACGTCTGGATGCAGGGGCGCTTCAATCCCGCGTTCGGCATCGCGCTGCACCGCTCGACGGTGGCGATGATGCTCGCGTGGTATGCGCTCTGCTGGACCGGATGGCTGGGCCCCATCGCGAACTGGGCCCACACGGGCGGGCTCGTGCTCGGCGTGGCGTGGGGCTTCCTCGACCGCCGCCCGCCGCGCGCGAGGCTTTCCGCATGAGCGGCGCGCTGATCGTCACCGGCGCGAGCCGCGGCATCGGCGCGGCCACCGCGCGCCTCGCGGGCGAGCGCGGCTGGGCGGTGTGCGTGAACTATCGCGAGAACCGTGCGGCCGCCGAGCGCGTGGTGGCCGACATCGAGGCGCGCGGCGGCACGGCGGTCGCGATCGGCGCCGACGCCTCGAAGGAAGACGAGGTGCTGCGGCTCTTCGCCGCCTGCGAGGAGCGGCTGGGGCCGCTCGCCGGCCTGGTGAACAACGCGGGCATCCTCGAGCCGCAGATGCGCGTGGACGAGATGAGCGCGGCCCGCCTGGAGCGCGTCTTCGCCGCGAACATCCTCGGGCCGTTCCTGTGCGCGCGCGAGGCGGTGCGGCGCATGTCGACCGCCAAGGGCGGCAAGGGCGGCTCGATCGTCAATCTCTCCTCGGGTGCTGCGACCCTCGGTTCGCCCGGCGAGTTCATCCATTACGCGGCCTCCAAGGGCGCCATCGACACGCTCACGCTCGGGCTCGCGCGCGAGGTGGCGGCGGAGGGCATCCGCGTGAACGGCGTGCGCCCCGGATTCATCTACACCGACATCCACGCGAGCGGCGGCGAGCCCGGCCGCGTCGATCGCGTCAAGGAGCTGGCGCCGATGAAGCGCGGCGGCCGCCCCGAGGAGGTCGCGCGGGCGATCCTCTGG
>DASUXK010000159.1:0-4513 GCA_036377935.1 Usitatibacter sp. | reverse complement strand
TTCGGGGGCGGCTCAGACAGTCCTCGACCGAAACCCCGTCCCGCTTTCGTTCGCTCGGCCTACCCCCAGGGCGGGCGATTTCCTTCCGCACCCATTCCCCTCGCTCTTCGCGCTCGCGCCCTGCCGACCGTGCGCTCCGCGCGCTTTGCCTGCACTCCTCATGCGTGCTGTCCCCCCAAAAGGGGAGTGGGAGGCTTTACGGGCCGCGCGCGGCCGGGATCGCCAACGGCGACCGCGAGCGCTGCTCGCGTAGCGGCGCGCGTATGCGGGCACCGATGCGGGCGAGCGAAGCGGGTGGGAAAGGAAGTCTTCGCCCTGGCACGGGCCAAGAGAGGGAAAACGCGACGGGGTTTACGCCGAGGACTGTCTGAGCCGCCCCCGAACGCACGTGAGGGAAGTGGAGGATGGCGGCGAGTTCCGCAGGCGGCCGGACCGTTTTCGCGACGGAGGGCACCTCGGCTCGTTTTTCGCTTCGAGCCGAGGTCGTTCGTCCCCGGGCGGGCGATTTCCTTCCGCACCCATTTCCCTCGCCGCACGAGCAACGGCCGAGCAGAAGCTCGAGAAAAACGCCGTGATCCCATTTGACTGCGGTCAACGGTGAACGGCGCGAGGCGCCTATGCTCGAAAAGACTCCCACCGCCCGCACCAGTCCGGAGGAAACCATGGCAAACATCGTCACCCGCAACGATCCGTTCCAGGAGCTCGCCCGCCTCGATCCGTTCCGCGACTTCGAGAGCTTCTTCCCCGTGCCGCGCAGCATGCGCCGCTGGATGGCCGAGATGCCCTCCGAGCCCGCGATCAAGCTCGACGTCACCGAAGACGAGAAGGCCTACCGCGTGAAGGCGGAGCTCCCCGGCGTGAAGAAGGAGGACATCGCCGTCGAGATCGACGGCAACCAGGTCTCTCTGTCCGCCGAGGTGAAACGCGAGACCGAGAAGAAGGACGGCGAGACCGTCGTGCACAGCGAGCGCTACTACGGCAAGCAGTACCGCAGCTTCACGCTGCCGGAGGACATCGAGCGCGAGAAGGCCGAGGCCAAGTTCGACAACGGCGTGCTCGAGCTGAACCTGCCGAAGCGCGCCGGCAAATCCGCGCAACGCGTGCAGGTGCGGTAGCGCCGGCGCGGCCTGCCGAGGCCCGAACGTGGACGGCGCACTGCCGGCGCCGCGGCTCGATCGCGCGGTGAGCCTCGCCGAGGCCCTCGAGCGCCGCGCGAGCGCGCGCGAATTCGACGACCGCCCGCTGGACCTGCCGACGCTCTCGGGCGTCCTGTGGGCCGCGTGCGGCGTGAACCGGCCCGCCACGGGCCATCGCACCGCGCCTTCCGCGCGCAACTGGCAGGAAGTGGACGTCTACGTGGTGGCCGCTTCCGGCATCGCGCGCTACGACGCGGCGCGGCGCGCGCTCGTGCACGTGGCCGATGGGGACCATCGCGCGGCCACGGGGCTGCAGGATTTCGCCGCGCGCGCGGGCGCGAACCTCGTGTTCGTCGCGGACTATGCGCGCATGGCCGATGCCTCGCGCGAGAGCCGCGACCTCTACGCGGCGATCGATACCGGCGCGATGGCGCAGGACGTCTACCTGTATTGCGCGGCGGCGGGGCTCGCCTGCGTGGTGCGCGGGCTGGTGGATCGCGAGGGCGTGGCGCGGCTGCTGCGCCTCGCGCCCGCGCAGCGCGTGATCGCCGCGCAATCGGTGGGCTATCCGGCGGCCGAAGCCTGACGCGCGGCCCGCGAGCGGTGCACCAGCACCGGCACGTCGCCCAGCGTCATCACCTTGATCGTCTCGCTCGCGAGGAGCAAGCCGGCATCGCCGGAGCGGCCGTGCGAGGCCATGACGATGAGGTCGCAGCCGCGGCTCCTCGCCTCGACCACGATCTCGCCGTGGGGGGACTCGCCGCGCACCAGCGCGCATTCGCACGGCACGCCGGCGCGGCGCGCGAGGTCCTTGATGTTCGCGAGGTACTGGTATCCCCGCGCCTCGAGCGACTTGCCGAGGTGCGCCTCGAACTGCGCGTCGGCGTGCGTCCACGCGTCCAGCCCGCCGCCGACGGGCTCGGGCACGACGTGCAGCGCCGTGATGCGCGCGCCCAGGGGCTTCGCCATCCGGATCGCGGCGCCGGCCGCTTCCTCCGAGAGCCGCGAGCCGTCGGTGGGCACGAGGATGTGCTTGAACATGGCCGCATTGTCGCGGGGCGCGCACCCGGCCGCTTGATGGCGGTCAAACGGGCGAGCGTTCCCTGTGCGAGCCTCGATCCATGTTCTCCGCCGCTCCCGCCCGCCATCGCCGCGGCCCGGTGCCGCCCACCCTCGCCGAGAAGGTCGCGTTCCTGCAGCGCCCGGCCGCCTACGCCGACGGAACCGGCACCGTGCACGCGATCGAGACGCACCTCTCGTGGGTGTTCCTCACCGACGCGCACGCGTACAAGCTGAAGAAGCCGGTGCGCTACGACGCCTGCGACCTCACCACCATCGCGGCGCGCGCCGCCCATTGCCGGCTCGAGATCGCGCTGAACCGCCGGCTCTCGGACGACGTGTACCTGGGCGCCGTCCCGCTCGGCGTCGACGGCGCGGGGCGCATGCACATCGACCGGGGCGGCATCGTGGCCGACTGGCTGATCCGGATGCGCCGCCTGCCCGCCTCGCGCATGCTCGATGCGCTCATCGCCTCGCACGCCCTGCGCGAGGGCGAGCTCGAGCCCCTCGTGGCCCGGCTCGTGCGCTTCTATCGCGCGCAGCCGCCCGAGCCCCTGTCCGCCGCGGATTTCCGCGCACGCCTCGCGGGCCGCATCGCGCATGCGACGGCGCAGCTCGCGGCGCCGGAATCCCGGCTCCCGGTGGCGCTCGTGGAGGCCGTCGCCGGGCGCCAGCTCGCGTTCGTCGAGGACCATCCGGACGTGTTCGACCGGCGCGTGGCGCTGGGCCGCATCGTGGAAGGGCACGGCGACCTGCGGCCCGAGCACGTGTGCCTCGAGTCGCCGCCGCAAGTCATCGATTGCCTGGAGTTCTCGCGCGAGCTGCGCATCGTCGATCCCGCCGAGGAGCTGGGATTCCTCGCCCTCGAATGCGAGCGCCTCGGCGCGCCGCAGCTGAAGGCCGATCTTTTCGACGACTACGCCGCGCGGTCGGGCGACGAGGCCGCCGCGACGCTCGTCGATTTCTACCAGTCGCTGCACGCCTGCGTGCGCGCGACGCTCGCCGTGGCGCACCTGCACGAGCGCGATCGCGACGACCACGCGCGATGGGCCGCGCGCGCCGCCGACTACCTGCGGCTCGCCGCGCGCCACATCGGGGTGGAAACGGCCGGCTAGCGGCCCGCGGAATCCGTCTCGCCGCTCGCGGGCGCGACGGCGTCGAGCCCGGCGCTGCGATCGATCCACAGCGTGGCGGTCACCGCCCCGGCGATGAGCGCCACGGGGATCGCGAGCCGCAGCAGGTCGCCCGCGAGGGAGGGGCGGGAATGGGAAGCGGCCGTCGAGTCCATGGCGGGTCTCCTCGTATCCGGTACCCCCACGCTATCCCCGGCGGACCGCCCCGCGCTGTGAACCAGTGCGCAATTTTCGCCGGGACGGTTCCGCGGCTCAGAACTGCGGCGGCAGGGGCTCCGGGTCCCCCGGCGATTCCTGGACGTGGCGGTGCATCTCGCTGTACGGCGAGCCTTCGGCGGCGGGCTGCGCGGCCTCCGGCGGCGGCGCCTCCGACGGCTGGGCGCGCACGACGGCGAGGGCGAGCGTCACGGCGCCCGCGGCGACCAGCATCGGCACCACGGCGCGGCCGAAGGGAATGGACGGCGCGATCCCGTCCGGAACGGCATTCGGGGCATTCGACATGTCTCTCTCCTGGGGGCGCATGCGGAATCGGTTTCTGCAAGCCCAAGGTAGTGCGCCAGGTCACGCCGGCGATACGGAAGAGCGCGGGAGGGCGATGCGGAAAAATCGGCAGGCGGTGGCCCTCGCCCCGGCCCTCGTCCCCGGATCATCCCGACAAGTCGGAGACCCCCGGTGAGAGGGAGCGAATCGAGCGGGCGAGCAGCGGGGCGACGGGGATGCGATCGAGCCGCGCGAGGAGCGCGGGATCGGAGAGGCGCGCGCCGGGAATGGTGTCGGTGACGACGAGCCGGTCGATGGGGCTCGCGGCGAGCACCGTGTCCGCTTCGCCCGCGAAGACGCCATGGGTCGCGGCGGCGATCACGCGCGTTGCGCCCTGCTCACGGCAAGCGCGCGCCGCGCGATCGAGGGTGTGGCCCGCGCTCACGAGGTCGTCCACGATCACCGCCACGGCGCCGCGCACGTCGCCCACCAGCGCCTCGCCGCGCAGCGCGCCCTCGCTGCGGTACTTCTCGGCGAAGGCGGCGCCCACGGCACGGCCGAGGCGCGCGGCGAGCGCGTCGCGGAAGCGGTCGGCGCGCTTGATGCCGCCCGCGTCCGGGGAGACCACGGCCACCGCGGCATCGCCCACGAGTCGCGCCACGTGCGCGGCGAGCAGGTCCGCCGCCTCGAGGTTGATCGTGAGGC
>DASUXK010000158.1:0-14790 GCA_036377935.1 Usitatibacter sp. | reverse complement strand
CGATATCGACGTCTTCCCCACGCACAACTACATCGCGGGCGGGCTCGTCACGCATAACTCCATTTATCGCTTCCGAGGCGCCGAAGTCGGCAACATGAACGAGTTCGTGCGCGACTTCGACGTGAAGGACGTCATCAAGCTCGAGCAGAACTACCGATCGCAGGGCAACATCCTCGATGCCGCCAACGCCATCATCGCGCGCAACAAGGCGCGGCTCGGCAAGAACCTGTGGACCTCGGAAGGCAAGGGCGAGGCGCTGCGCATCTTCGCCGCGGCCAACGACGAGGAGGAGGCGCGCTTCATCGTGGACGAGGTGAAGTCGCTGCACCGCGAAGGCTTCCCGCTCTCGGACATGGCGCTCCTCTACCGCTCGAACGCCCAGTCGCGCGTCCTCGAGCACTCGCTCTTCCGCGCGAACGTCGCCTACCGCGTGTACGGGGGCCTGCGCTTCTTCGAGCGCCAGGAGGTGAAGCACGCGCTCGCGTACCTGCGGCTGGCCGCGAATCCCGACGACGACACCGCCTTCACGCGCGTGGTGAACTTCCCGCCGCGGGGGATCGGCGCGCGCTCGGTGGAGCAGCTGCAGGAGGCGAGCGAGCGCGGCATGGGCAGCCTCATGCACGCGGCGCGCTCGGGCGTCGTCGCCGGCCGCAGCGGCACGGCGCTCGCGCAATTCGTGGCGGTCATCGACGGCCTGCGCGAGTCCGCGGAGAGGCTCGCGCTTGCCGAGCTCGTGGAGGAGGCGGTCGAGAGGAGCCGCCTCAAGGAGTACTACGCCGCCGAGAAGGACGGGCAGGACCGCCTGGAGAACCTGCAGGAGCTCTACAACGCGGCGGCACTCTTCGCCGAGGACTTCGAGCACGGGCTGGAGCCCGCGGGCGAGGCGCAGGAGGATGCGCCGCCCACGGGCACGCCGGAGCAGCAGATCCTCGCCGCGTTCCTCTCGCATGCGAGCCTCGAGGCGGGCGAGCGCGAGGCGGCGGCGGGCCAGGACGCCCTCCAGCTCATGACGGTTCACTCCGCCAAGGGCCTGGAGTTCTCCGCGGTCTTCATCTCGGGCCTCGAGGAGGGGCTCTTCCCCCACGAGAACAGCATGCTCGAGGACGGCGGCATCGAGGAGGAGCGGCGCCTCATGTACGTCGCCATCACGCGCGCGAGGAAGCGCCTCTACCTCTCGTACGCGGGAAGCCGCATGCTGCACGGCCAGCCTCGCTACGGCATCGTCTCGCGCTTCGTCGAGGAGATTCCGCCGCAGTTGTGCAAGTGGCTGGTCTTGCCCGACAAGCAGTTCGAGAACCGCGGCGTGAGCCCCTCGTACGCCGGCCATGGCGGCGGGGGCTGGTCGTCGGGCGGCGGCCGCGCGCCGCAGGCCGAACGCAACCGCTATCCCACGCAGCCGCAGCGCGCGAGCTTCGAGACGCAGCGCCCCGACGAGCATCCCTTTGCCATCGGCCAGAACGTGCGCCACGCCAAGTTCGGCGAGGGCGTCGTCCTCAACTTCGAGGGTCGCGGACTGGATGCGCGCGTGCAGGTCCGCTTCCGCGGCGAGGGCACCAAGTGGCTCGCCCTCCAGTACGCCAAGCTCACTCCCGCCTGAAAACCGGGGACAGACCACATTTACCAAAGACTGAAACCCCTCGCTCCAATGCGCGGGTTTTCACTCTTTGGTAAATGTGGTCTGTCCCCGGTTTTCGCGGTTTTCGAAGACGTCGCGGTAGCCGACGTAGGTGCTGATGGCCATCATGGGCAGCACCACCAGCAGGCCGAGCGCCCAGGGCAGGAGCCCGAGGAAGAAGAGGCCGAGGAGCGCCGCGCCGTAGACCATCATCGCGCCGAGGTTCGCGAGCGCGGCGTAGAGGCTCCAGCGCACCGCGTGCAGAGTCGGCATGCCGTGGAAGGCGATGAGGGGCGGGGCGAACCAGAGCGCCCCCTTGACCAGCACGGTGAGCAGGAACCCCGTGGCGAGGATCCACTCCTTGCCCTGCAGGGCCTGCACGTACTCGGCCACGGTGAAGGGCTGGTTCCCCTCGCCGGCCATGGGCAGCCCCATCGCCGCCATGATCGCGAAGATCGCGATCTCCGAGATGAGCAGGATCGCGCCCAGGTTCACCTGCGAGCGCATGTGCCGCCGGAAGCCGCTGAAGAGGTCGCCCATGGGGACCGCCTCGCCGGCCGATTGCTTGTGCCCGGCGATCGCGAAGCTCGCGAAGAACGCCGGCTGCAGGAAGTTGGCGATCACGCCGCCCAGGAACGGCACGAAGAGCAGCGCGAACGTGATCGATACCCAGCCCGCCGTGAGCCCCAGCCACTGCACCGGCCGCGCGCGGAACATGCGGAACGATTCGGCGAGCCAGAGCGCGCCTTGCGAGGCGGGAAGCTCGGCGACGCGCACGGAGCCGTCCATCAGCCGAGCGGGTGCGCGTGCGCGATGTGGTGCTCGAGGAGGCGGCGCGAGAAGGCGTCGTCCTTGGAGATCGTCATGTGCGATTCCCGCGGGAAGTGCGCGTAGCCCAGGCGCCCGAGCCACGTGCGCAGCGCCGCGCGCCGCAGCATCACCGGCCACATCTCGCGCTCGAGGTCCTCCAGCGGCCGCTCGCCCTGGTAGCCGTCGACGAACGCCGCGGCGCGATCGGCATCGAGCGTGGCCGAGGGCGCGACGCACCAGTCGTTCACGGCGATCGCGAGGTCGTAGGCGAGCACGTCGTCGCACGCGAAGTAGAAGTCGATCACGCCGCCGCGGCCGTCCTCGTCCCAGAGCACGTTGTCGCGGAAGAGATCGGCGTGGATGATCCCCTGCGGGAGCACCGAGTCGTCGTGCATCGCCTGGTAGCGGTTCTCCGAGGCGATGAGCTCGTTCTGCGCCGCGGAAAGCTTCGGCGCCACGGCCGCCGCGAAGCGCTCGCGCCATTCGCGCCCGCGCCAGTTGGCGAGCCCCGCGTCGTAGTCCACCGCCGCGACGTGCAGCCGCGCGAGGATCGCGCCCGCCGCGCGGCAGTCATCCGCCGTGGGCTCCATGCGGGGCTTGCCCGGGAGGCGCGTCACGATGCACGCGGGCTTGCCGTTCAGCTCGGCGAGCAGCTCGCCGTTCTCGCGCGGCATCGGCTGCGGGCAGACGAAGTCGCGGCGCGCGAGGTGGTCCATCAGCCCCACGTAGAACGGCAGGTCCGCGCGCGGGATGTGCTCGAAGAGCGTCAGCACGTACTCGCCGGTGGTCGTGGTGAGGAAGTAATTGGTGTTCTCGACGCCCTGCGCGATGCCCTCGAGCCGCTCCAGCTCGCCGAGCGCGTAGTGCTCGAGGAGGGCGCGCGCCTCGTCCTCGGAAACCGGGGTGAAGACCGACATCCGCGCTCAGAACTCCATCAGGACCCACTGGGGCACGCGCAGCCTGCCCTCGACCGGCGAGTCCTGCCGGGTGAAGGTGCCGTCGCCCTTGAGGTCCATGAGGACGTAGGGATGCCCGCCCTTGGGCGTCACGCGCATCATGTAGAGCCGGTTGTTGATGCGATATTCCTGGATCGTCTCGCCGTTGTCGGTGCGCGTGGTGACCTGCGGCTCCGGCTCCGGCTTCGTGGTGATCGTCGGCGGCGGCGGCGGCACGTCCTCCAGCGGGATGGTGCCGGGCGGCTTCGGCCGCTCGGTGGATTGCGCGAACGCGGCGGCGCCGCTGCCCAGCGCGAGTGCCGCCGCGAGGGCGGTCACGGTGCGCCGGTCGATCTCGATGGGAAACATGGGGGCCTCGATGGGGACGCGAAGGGGGTAGCCGTTAGAGCGCGAGCTCCGCTTCGCGTTCGGACGGGCTCAGCTCGAAGCCGCGCGACTGGTAGTGCTCGAAGATCGCCTCGACGATCTTCTCCGGGTCGTCGATCACCTGCAGCAGCTCGGGATCGTCGACTCCGATCATGCCCTGCTCCTTGAGCGTCCCCTTGACCCACTGCAAGAGTCCGTCCCAGAACGCGCCTCCGACGAGGATCACCGGCACCTTGCGGATCTTCCCGGTCTGCACGAGCGTGAGCACCTCCATCAGCTCGTCGAGCGTGCCGAAGCCGCCCGGCATCATCACGAAGGCGCAGGACATCTTCACGAACATCACCTTGCGCGCGAAGAAGTGCTGGAAGGTGTGGGCGATGTCCTGGAACTCGTTGGCGCTCTGCTCGTGCGGCAGCTGGATGTTCAGGCCCACGCTCGGGCTCGCCCCGGCGTAGGCGCCGCGGTTGGCCGCTTCCATGATCCCGGGACCGCCGCCGGAGATCACCGAGAAGCCCGCCTGCGAGAGGCGCTTCGCGATGTCCTCGGTCAGCTTGTAATAGTCGTGGTCGGGCGTCACGCGCGCGCTGCCGAAGATCGCCACCCCGGGCTGGATGGTCTGCAGGCGCTCGGTCGCGGTGACGAACTCCGCGATGATCTCGAACATCCGCCACGCCTCGCGGGCGGAATTCTGCGAGCGGCGCACGAGCTGCGGGTCCGAGGGCTTCGGAATCTTCGGGGAAGTGATGGCCATGGGAGCTGCCGGTGAGAGGCGGGAGCGCATTGGGGCGCCCGCGAATTATAGCCCGCCGGGCGTCCGGTCCCGCCGCGCCCGCGAGGCGGCGTATGCTGCGGCAGTTTCCGCCCGTTTCCGCCCGGGGAGGTCGCAGATGGCGCCGGTCCGCGGGGCGCTGGTCGTCGTCATGCTCGCGGCGTTCGCCGCGGTCGCGCACGCCGCGACGCCGTCGGTGGGCGGCGGCGCGCGCATCGGCGGCGTCCTCGGACGCGACGGGGTCGTGCGCACGATCGGCGACGACTCTTCCGGCGCGTTGGGCATCGGCCGCTCGCTGCAGTCCGCGGGCCCCTCGGTCGTGGCCGGCGCGGCGGGCATCGCCGCGATCGCGGCCGGCGACGCGCACGTGATAGCGCTCAAGTCCGACGGAACGCTCATCGCGTGGGGCGACAACGCGAACGGCCAGCTCGGCGACGGCTCCACCACGCGCCGGTCGACGCCCGTCGCGGTGACGGGCCTCGCCGGCGTGCGGGCGATCTCCGCACGCGGATCGCATTCGGTCGCGCTCACCGTGGACGGAAACGTCTGGGAATGGGGCGGCGCCATCGTGCCCGCGCGAGTGGCCGGCATCGACGACGTGGTCGAGATCTCCGCCGGCGGCGCGTTCACGCTCGCACGACGCCGCGACGGCACGGTCTGGGCGTGGGGCCGCAACGACTCGGGGCAACTGGGCGATGGGACGCGGTCCGATCCGTATGCCGGCCGCGCGACGCCCGCGCCCGTGAAGGGGCTCGCGAACGTCGTCGCGATTGCCGCGGGCGGCGACCACGCGCTCGCGCTCCTCGCCGACGGCACGGTGCGGGCCTGGGGCGCGAACCACCACGGCGCGCTCGGCGACGGCACCACCGTCGATCGGCTGGTTCCGGTCGCGGTGAAGGGGCTATCGGGCGTGAGGTCGATCGCCGCGAGCAGCGCGGGCGCCGATTACCCGCATTCGGTCGCGATTCGCGCCGACGGCACGGTGCTCGCCTGGGGAAGCAACGCGTACGGGGAGCTCGGCGACGGCACCTACGACGATCGCCTCGCGCCGACTCCGCTCACGGGGCTCGCCGGCGCCGTGTCGGTCTCGGCCGGGTTCCTGCATTCGTTCGCGCTCATCGCCGGCGGAACGCTCGCCGCGTGGGGCAGCAACGAGAACGGCCAGCTCGGCGATCCCTCGGTGGCGCGGCTCGACACGCCCGCGCCGATCCCGGGCATCTCCGGCATCGCCGCGGTGCGCGTGGGCGATCTGTTCACCGTCGCGCTGAAGACGGACGGCACCGTGCTCGCGTGGGGCGACAACGCGTTCGGGCAGCTCGGCAACGGCGCGCTCGTCTTCCGCTCGACGCCGAGCGTCGCGCTTTCGGGCGTGACGCGGCTCGCGGTCGGCGGCTATCACATGGTCGCGCTTCGGTCCGACGGCAGCGTGGTCGCGTGGGGCGACAGCCGCGCGGCGCAGGTGGGCGACGGGACGTCGGTGAATCGCTCGACGCCGGTCCCGGTCGCCGGCCTCGGCGCGGGAAGCGGCGTGGTCGACGTTTCCGCGGGCGGCTTGCACACCCTCGCGCTGCGCTCCGACGGCACCGTCCTTTCATGGGGCGACGACTACTCGGGCGAGATCGGCGATCGCGAGAGCGCGGACGCCTCGGTGCCTTCGCGCATCGTCGGCCTTTCGGGCGTGACGGCGATTTCCGCCGGGGGCGCGCACTCGGCGGCCCTGCGCTCCGACGGCTCCGTGTGGACGTGGGGCCTCGACGATTACGGCCAGCTCGGCGACGGCACGCGCACCGCGACCTACGTCGGGCGCTCGACGCCGCGTGCGGTGCCGGGATTGACCGGGGTCGCGAAGATCTCCGCGGGCGGCAGCCACACCGTCGCGCTCGAGGCCGACGGAACGCTCTGGGCCTGGGGCCGCAACGTCGAGGGCGAGCTCGGCGACGGCACGACCGTCGATCGATTGTCGCCGGTGCGGGTGGCGATCGGCCTCACCGATGTCGTCGACATCTCCGCGGGCGATTCGCACACGCTCGCGCTGCGCCGCGACGGCACCGTGTGGGCGTGGGGCGCGGGCTATACCCATGCGCTCGGCAACGGCGCGGCCGACGACCACGCGACGCCCGTGCAGGTCGTGGGGCTTTCGCGGATCGTGGCGATCTCGGCTTCGGGCCATTCGATGGCGCTCAAGGACGACGGGACCGTCTGGAGCTGGGGGTCGAACGGGGCGGGCGAGCTGGGCGACGGCACGCTCATCGATCGCGCGCTGCCCGTGGCCGTGCTGCGCGAGGGCGGCGGGGGCACGGTCGCCGCGAACGACTGGTTCCTCGACCTCGAGCCGTCGATCTCCGCCGCGATCCCGCCGGACAAGGTGCCGGTGTTCCTGCTCGTCGCGGCCGCCTCGGGCGGCGACCTCACCGCGACGGTGAGATACCGCGAGCAGGACGTGGGCCGCGAGGGCCGGGTGTTCGTCTTCGCGCTCGCGCCGCGCGATCGCGTGAAGCGCAAGGCGCGCGGCGCCAAGGACGATCCGTCGCCCGCCTGCATCCTGGCCCAGGTCGATGGGAGCGGGCAGCTCGCGGAGCAATCGGTGTCGACGCTGCAATCGTACGTGTCGGGCGTGCTCTCCGCGCAGGGGCAATCGGTTTCCCTGTTGAACGGGATGTCGGCCGCGCAGGCGGCGGGCGCGACGTTCTTCGTGGGCTACGGCCCGGACGCCGAGGCGATGGTCGCCAACGGAACCAACCGCAGCGTGGTTTCCGTCGCGGGCGCGCAGATCTGCGGATCGGCGCTTCCGGCATCGCCCGGGCCCCTGAGCGGCTTGTGGTGGAACCCGGACGAATCGGGCTGGGGAATCGACTTCACGCAGCGGCGCGACGTGGTGTTCGCGGCCTGGTTCACCTACGACGCCACGGGCAACCCGGCGTGGTACGTCGCTTCGAGCTGCGCGATGCCTTCCGGGCAGACGGGCGCTTCGGGGACGTGCAACGGGACTCTTTATCGGGTGACGGGGCCGGCGTTCTTCGGCGCCGCCTTCGATCCGTCGCGCGTGAACGTGGCGCAGGCCGGGACGCTCCAGGTGAGCTTCGACGACGCGAGCCACGCGAGCATGACCTACGCCGTGGGATCGCAATCGCGCACGGTGGCCCTGCAGCGGCAGGTCTTCGCGAGCGCGGACGCGCCGCCCGCCGTGGACTACACCGACCTCTGGTGGAACCCGGGCGAATCGGGCTGGGGCCTCGCGATCACGCACCAGTCCGGCACGATGTTCCTCGCGTGGTACGTCTACGGCGCCGGCGGGCAACCCGAGTGGTACGTCGCCTCGAGCTGCGCGGTCGACGCCCATGGCTGCTCGGGAACGCTCTACCGGGCGACGGGACCGGCGTTCGGGCCGGCCTTCGACGCCTCGGTCGTGCGCCTGTCCGCGGTGGGAACGGCCCGCGTCACCTTCAGCGACGCGAACAACGCCACGCTCGAGTACACGGTGAACGGCGTCTCTGGCGCGAAGGCGATCACGCGGCAGCTCTTCTGATCGCGCGCGCCGCCGCCGCGGATATCGGCTCGCGTTCCGGCGGGTTTTCGCCCCGCGCCGCGCACCGCGAGTCTGGGATAATCAGGGATTGCCTTGCCGCGCCGCCATGAACGACGCCCCGAAACGCCTCCTCCTCGTCGATACGCCCAGCTACTTCTACCGCGCCTTCCACGCCATCAAGGAGCTGAGGAGCCCCGCGGGCGAGCCCACGAACGCGATCTACGGCGTGGTGAACATGCTGAGGAAGCTGCGCCAGGACTTCCCGGCCGACTACATCGCCTGCGTGCTCGATCCCAAGGGCAAGACCTTCCGCGACGACATCTATCCCGAGTACAAGGCGACGCGCCAGGCGATGCCCGAGGACCTCGCGTGGCAGATCGAGCCGATGCTCGAGACCATCGCCGCGCTCGGCTGGCCCGTCGTCGTGGTCGACGGCGTCGAGGCCGACGACGTGATCGGCACGCTCGTCGTGCACGCGCAGCGCGAGCACGGCTGGGATTCGGTGATCTCCACCGGCGACAAGGACCTCACCCAGCTCGTGAACGACCGCGTGCTCTGGGTGAACACGATGGCGGTGCCCATCGAGAAGCTCGACCCGGCGGGCGTGAAGGCGAAGTTCGGCGTGCCGCCGGAGAAGATCGTCGACTACCTCGCGCTCATCGGCGACGCCGTGGACAACGTGCCGGGCGTGGACAAGGTGGGCCCGAAGACCGCGTGCAAGCTGATCGACCAGTACGGCTCGCTCGAGGGCGTGATCGAGCACGCCGGCGAGGTGAAGGGCGTGGTCGGGGAGAACCTGCGCAAGGCGATCGACTGGCTCCCCACGGGACGCAAGCTCCTCACGGTGAAGACCGACGTCGCGCTTCCGTTCGAGATGGAGTCGCTCGTCGACCGCGGGCCGGATCGCGAGAAGCTCGCGGCGCTCTACACGCGCTTCGGCTTCCGCACGCTGCGAGACGCGCTGGTGAACAAGGAGGATGCGCCGGAGAAGGGGGCGGCAGCCCCGGCCTCCACCGAAAAGGGAGGCAGGAACTTCGCGCTCCTCAACTGGAACGTCGATCAGGTCCACGACGTCACGCCCTTCGTCGCGACGCGCAACTACGAGACGGTCCTCGACGGCGAGCAGCTCGAGGCGTGGGCGCGCAAGCTCGACGCGGCGCCCATCGCCTGCTTCGACACCGAGACCACGAGCCTCGACCCGATGAGCGCGGAGCTGGTCGGCATCTCGGTCTCGGCCTCGCCGGGCGAGGCGGCCTACATCCCGCTCACGCACCGCTACGCGGGCGCTCCCGAGCAGCTTCCGCTCGACAACGTGCTCCATCGCCTGAAGCCCTGGCTGGAGGACGCCGCGAAGCCCAAGGTCGGGCAGAACTCGAAGTACGACCGCCACGTCTTCGCGAACTACGGCATCGACGTGCGCGGCGTCGTGCACGACACGCTGCTCGAGTCGTACGTGCTGCAGAGCCACCAGCGCCACGACATGGATGCGCTCGCCACGCGCTTCCTCGGCGCCACGGGGCTGCTGCAGTACACCGACGTGGCGGGCAAGGGCGCCTCGCAGATCCCCTTCGACCAGGTGGACATCCAGCGCGCCACCGATTATTCGGCCGAGGACGCGGACGTCACGCTGCAGATCCACGGCGCGTTGTGGCCGAGGATCGAGGGCGACGCGAAGCTCAAGCGCATCTACGCGCAGATCGAGATCCCGGTCTCGGGCGTGCTCCTCACGATGGAGCGCAACGGCGTCCTCATCGACACGGCGCTCCTCGCGCGCCAGGGCCAGGAGCTGGGGCAGAAGATGCTCGACCTCGAGCGCCGCGCCCACGAGCTCGCCGGCGGCCCCTTCAACCTCGCCTCGCCCAAGCAGCTCTGCGACGTGCTCTTCAATCGCCTGAAGCTGCGCGTGATCAAGAAGACGCCCACGGGCTCGCCCTCGGTGGACGAGGAGGTGCTGGAGAAGCTCGCCGAGGACCATCCCCTCTGCGCGGTGCTGCTCGAGCAGCGCGGCGTGGCGAAGCTCAAGAGCACGTACACCGACAAGCTGCCGCGCATGGTGCATGCGAAGACGGGGCGCGTGCACACCACGTATGCGCAGGCGGTGGCGGTGACGGGGCGGCTCTCGTCGAACGATCCCAACCTGCAGAACATCCCGGTGCGCAGCGCCGAGGGCCGGCGCATCCGCGAGGCCTTCGTCGCGCCGCCCGGCTCGAAGATCGTCTCCGCGGACTACTCGCAGGTGGAGCTGCGCATCATGGCGCACCTGTCGGGCGACCGGAGCCTGCTCGACGCGTTCGCCAAGGGCGAGGACGTGCACCGGCACACCGCTTCCGAGGTGTTCGACACGCCGCCCGAGCAGGTGACGAGCGAGCAGCGGCGCTATGCGAAGGTGATCAACTTCGGGCTCATCTACGGCATGAGCGCCTTCGGGCTCGCGTCGAACCTCGGCATCGAGCGCTCGGCCGCGCAGAGCTACATGGACAAGTACTTCGCGCGCTATCCGGGCGTGGCGGCGTACATGGAGCGCACGCGCACCGAGGCGCGCGAGCGCGGCTACGTGGAGACGGTGTTCGGGCGGCGCCTGTGGCTGCCCGACATCCGCTCGTCGAACATGCAGCGGCGCCAGGGCGCCGAGCGCCAGGCGATCAACGCGCCGATGCAGGGCACGGCCGCGGACCTCATCAAGATGGCGATGGTCGCGGTGCAGGGCTGGATCGAGAAGGAAGGCCTCGCCACGAAGCTCGTGATGCAGGTGCACGACGAGCTGGTGCTCGAGGTGCCCGAGACCGAGCTGGACCGCGTGAAGCCCGCGGTGGAGAAGCTCATGACGGGCGTGGCGAAGCTCGACGTGCCGCTGGTGGTCGAGGCGGGCGTGGGCGCCAACTGGGAAGAGGCGCACTGATGTCCGCGACCGTCGCCGAGGCCGTGCGGCGCCTTGCCGAGGGCGAACTGGTCGCCTTTCCCACGGAAACGGTGTACGGGCTCGGCGCCGATGCGACGAATCCCGATGCCGTGGGGAAGATCTTCGCCGCGAAAGGCCGCCCGGAGAGCCATCCCCTCATCGTGCATATCGCCGACCCGCTCGCGATCGAGGTGTGGGCGCGGCACGTGCCCGAGCTCGCGAGGAAGCTCGCGGACCGCTTCTGGCCCGGGCCGCTCACGCTCATCGTGCCGAAATCCTCGCGTGTTCCGGCCGCGGTGACCGGCGGACAGGACACCGTGGGATTGCGCTGTCCCTCGCATCCGGTGGCGCAGGAGCTGCTCCATGCGTTCTCGCGCGTGGGCAGCGGTGCGGTCGCGGCGCCTTCCGCGAACCGCTTCGGCCACGTGAGCCCGACGACGGCGCAGCACGTGCGCGACGAGTTCGGCGAATCCCTCATGGTGCTCGACGGCGGGCCCTGCGAGGTGGGGCTCGAATCGACCATCGTGGATCTCTCGCGCGGCGCGCCGGTGCTGCTGCGTCCCGGCGCGATCTCGCGCCGCGACATCGAGTCGGTGCTGGGCATCGCGCCCGGCGATCGCGACGCGCATGCGCCGCGCGCTTCGGGCACGCTCGCCGCGCACTACTCGCCGCGCACGCCGCTCGCGCTGGTGGAGCTGCGCGCGCTCGAGGCGGAGATGGCGAAGGCGAGCGACGTCGCGGTGCTCGCTATGCACCCGAAGCCGCCGGGCGTGACGGTGGCCGCGTGGATCGCGGCGCCGGCCGATCCGCTGCGCTACGGCCACGAGCTCTATGCCAACCTGCGCGAGCTGGACCGCAAGCGCGCGGCGCAGATCCTCGTCGAGGCGCCGCCCGCGCTGCCGGGGTGGGAGGCGGTGAACGATCGCCTGAAGCGCGCCGCGGCGGGCTCGCTGTCCGGCGGCGACGAGACGTAGGGAAGAACGAACCGTGGCCGGATGTTCTCCAGCGTATCGCCCCCGTTCCCGAGAGGTCCCATGCGTTTCCTGATGCGTCTGTGCGCGGCGCTCGCGGCCGTGCTCGTCCTGGGCGGCTGTGCCCCGATGGTCACCCAGAGTCCCGGCGCGGGGCTGAGCCCCGTGAACGCCATTTCCGACGGGCCGGACAAGCACCTCATGCTCTTCGGCTACGACGTGGTGAGCTACTTCACCGAGCACCGCGAGCAGGCGGGGTCCCCGCAGATCAAGAGCGTCTACAAGGAAGTCACCTTCCGCTTCGCCACGCCCGAGCACAAGGCGATGTTCGATGCGGCGCCCACGAAGTACATCCCGCAGTTCGGCGGCTACTGCGCGAACGGGCTCGTCTACGGCATTCCGTGGGGCGGCGATCCCGACCAGTTCGAGATCTACGACGGCAAGCTCTACATCTTCGGCGGCAAGGCCTCGCACGACGCCTTCCTGCTCGACGTCCCGCGCAACCTGAAGCTCGCGCACCACTACTGGGACACCGAGGTGAACGGCTCCAACGCCCTCGTCCAGCGCGTGAAGCGCCTCGTCTTCCGCGTGCCCCACTACAAGAGCGGCAAGGAGCTCGCGGACGAAGTCGCGAAAGCGAAGGCCGGCAAATGACAAAAAACCGGGGACAGACCACATTTTCCAAAGGACGAAATTGCCTCGAAGCCAAATACAATTTCGCCCTTTGGAAAATGTGGTCTGTCCCCGGTTTTTGCGGTTTTTGCCGGAGAAGGTCGCTTCGTCAGATGCCCGTCGCCTCCATCATCAGCGCGCGCCAGCGGCGGTAACGCTCGCGCAGCGGCGCGTCGTCGCGCGGCGGAAACACCACTTCCTCCGAGGAGTCCTCGTTCCACCGCGCAGGGCGGCCGGCGGCGAGGTAGCCGATGCCGCGCGCGGTCGCTTCGGGATCGTGGCGCCGGTGCACGGGAAGGCCGCTCACCGAGGCGAGACGATCGCACAGGCCATCGAGGCGCGAGATGCCGCCGCTCACGCGCATGCGCCGCGCGGGCGTCACGTACTTCTCCATCTCGTCGATGTTCGCTTGCAGCAGGAACGCCATGCTCTCGACGACGGCCACGGCCTTCTGCCACGGCTCGCCGTCGCCCACGAACCGCGACGGGAAGTCGGGCTTCCAGAAGGGCCCGCCGAGCCCGGCGATGCCGTTGAGGAAGAGGGGCGGCTCCCCGCCACGCGCGAGCCATTCGGGTAGCTTGGCCTCCACGTCCTCGACGCCGATCTCCCGGCGCAGCCAGTCGAGCGCGGTCCCGGCCCCGTTCACGTTGCCTTCGAGCGAGTAGATCGTCGTGCGCCCGTCGTCGAGGATGATGCCCGTGAGCTGCCGCGGCAGGTACGGCGGCGTGCGCCCGATCGCGCGTTGCACGAACGCGCTGGTCCCGACGTTCACGTAGGCCGAGTCCTCCTCGGGCGCGCCGAACGCGAACACCGCGGCCGACTGGTCGCCGTTCACCGCGACGAGCGGAATGGAGACGTCGCCCACGCGCATGGTCCCGTACGGATGGCATGTGGGCACGCTCTTCGGGAGGAAGCCCTCGGGAAGGCCGAAGAGCGCGAGCAGCGCGGGATCCCAGTCGCGCGTGCCGAGGTTCCAGAGCTGCGTGCGCGCCGCGCATTGCGGATCGGCGAGGAGCGAGCCCTCCCCGGTCATGCGGAACACGAGGAAGCTCGCCTGGGGGCCCCACGCGAGCGTGCCCTTCTCCATCGCCTCGCGCACGCCGGGAAGGTGGTCGAGGGCCCAGCGCAGCTTGCTCGCGCCGTAGTGCGCCGAGAGGAAGAGGCCGGTCTTGCGGTGGATCTCCTCGCCGAGCGGCTCGAAGCGCCGCAGCCACTCGTGCGCGCGCCGGTCCTGCCAGCTGAAGAGCGGCGCGAGGCAGCGGCGCTCGACGCGGTCCCAGCAGGCGCAGCTCGAGCGCTGGCTCGCGAGGCCCGCCGCCACGACATCCCGGGCCCGTTCGCCCAGCGGCGCGAAGGCCTCGCGCGCCGCGTCGAAGATCGAGGCGACCATCTCCTCGCCATCCTGCTCGGCCCAGTCCGGCTGCGGCCGAAGGAGCCCGATCGCCCGCTCCCCGTGCGAGACGACGCGCCCCTCGGCATCGAGCACCACCGCGCGGCTCGCGTGCGTGCCCTGGTCGATGGCGAGGAAGAGGGGCTGGTTTCGCACTATGGAAATGGGGGTCTGTCCCCGGTTTGGGGGAAGCGGAAGGCGGCGCGGTGGATGACGGAGCCGTCGGCGTCGCGGGTGCGTTCCTCGAACAGCGTCTCGCCGGAGCGCGCGAACGCGACGACCGTGGAGGCGCGCGTGCCGTAGTCCGCGCCGGTGATGAGCGGCGAGGCGAGGCGCCGCTCCCATTCGACTGACACGCCGGTATCGGGAAGTTCCCCGTCGGGCACGCCCTGGGGATCGCCGAGCATCTCGAAGAGCGCGGGCGCGGGATCGTCGTGCGAGAGCGCGCGCTCCATCGCGCGCCGGCCGCGGATGACCTTCGGCCAGGGCTCGTCGAGCACGTGGTTCGAGAGGCCATGGACGCCCGGCGCGATCTCGCGCGCCTCCCCCGCACGGCTTCCGAAATACCAGAGGCTCTCGCCGTCGCCGGCGATGAGGTTGAAGCCGTTGTACTCGTGGGCGCGCGCCGCCACCGACGCGAGGAAGGCCGCCGGCGCATCGCCCGAGAGCAGGAATTGCGTCACCAGCTCGCCGCGCGAGCGCGCGGTGGAGCGACGGTCCGACGGATCGCGGAAGTTGGTGACCGCCGCGAAGCGTCCCTCGCGCGTGACGCCCATCCACGTGCCGCCCGCCTTCAGGTCGCGGCCGGCGAGGATC
>DASUXK010000157.1:0-4871 GCA_036377935.1 Usitatibacter sp. | reverse complement strand
GCCCACCTCGAAAGGCGTGGCGTGCAGCACGAGCGCGGCGATCAGCGGCAGCGCGAGGAACGTGACCTGGCCGCCGAAGTGCGTGATCGTGAGCGAGCCCCAAAGCTTCGCGAAGTCCGGGTTGCGCCAGATTCCCGTGGGCCATCCGGCGGGGAAGAGGCGTGAAGCGAAGGGGAGGGGGCGCGAGCGCAAGCGGCGAATTATAGAAGAAACGGGCCGCCGCGGCGTTTGCTAAACTGCCCGCACTCTTCCACCGCCGCGATCGCGACATCCCATGTTCGGCCGACTGCTTCCCAAGGAAGGTCGCTTCTTCGACCTCTTCAACGCGCACGCCGCGCAGATCGTGCGCGCCGCGCGCGAGCTCACCGGCCTCATGCAGAACTACGACGTCCGGGAGGAGCGCGAGCAGCACATGCGCGTGATCGACGACGCCGAGCATGCCGCGGACCGGATCACCGCCGAGACCATCCGCCTGCTCCACAAGACGTTCATCACGCCCCTCGACCGCGACCACATCCACCACCTCGTGAACCTGATGGACGACATCTGCGACCTCATCCAGGATTCCACCCAGGTGATGAGCCTCTACGACCTGCGCAGCATCACGCCGGAGACCGCGCGCCTCGCCGACATCGCCGTGAAGTGCTGCGAGCGGGTGAAGGACGTGGTGGAGCTGGTCGGCAAGCAGGACGGCAACTTCGAGGCGATCCTGCGCACCTGCGAGGAGATCGACCGGCTGGAAAGCGACGCCGACCGCGTCATGCGCTCGGGCATGTCCAAGCTCTTCCGCGAGGAGGAGGACGTGCGCGAGATCATCAAGATGAAGGAGGTCTACCAGCTGCTCGAGGCGGTGACGGACCGCTGCCTCGACGTGGCGAACCTCGCCGAAGGCATCTCGCTCGAGAACAGCTGACCGGGCCGACTCCCATGACCGGAATGGAGATCGGCTTCGGCACCCTGGTGTTCCTGGTGGGCCTCGCGCTCGCGTTCAACTTCCTGAACGGCCTGCACGACGCGGCGAACTCCATCGCCACCGTCGTCTCCACGGGGGTGCTCAAGCCCTACCAGGCGGTGCTGATGGCGGGCTTCTTCAACTTCGTCGCGCTCGCGATCTTCCACCTCAAGGTCGCGACCACCGTCGGCAAGGGCATCGTCGACGTGGAGGTCGTCGACCAGTACGTGATCTTCGGCGCGCTGGCCGGCGCGAGCGCGTGGAACGTGATCACCTGGTGGGCGGGGCTGCCCGCGTCCTCGTCGCACGCGCTCATCGGCGGGCTCATCGGCGCGGGCGTGGCCAAGGCCGGCTTCCATTCGCTCGTCGCCTCGGGGATCGGCAAGACCGTGCTCTTCATCTTCGTCTCGCCGATCATGGGGTTCGTGCTGGGCGCGCTCCTGCTGGTGCTGGTCTCGTGGATCTTCCGCCATTCGCCGCCCGCGCGCGTGGACCGATGGTTCCGGCGATTGCAGCTCGTCTCCGCGTCGCTCTACAGCCTCGGCCACGGCGGCAACGACGCGCAGAAGAGCATCGGCATCATCTGGCTGCTGCTCATCGCCGCGCACGTGCCGGGCGCGGAGCAGCACGTCCCCGCGTGGGTGATCATCTCCTGCTACGTGACGATGGGCCTGGGGACGTTCCTGGGCGGATGGCGCATCGTGAAGACGATGGGCCAGCGCATCACGAAGCTGAAGCCCGTGTTCGGCTTCTGCGCGGAGACGGGTGGGGCGATCACGCTCTTCCTCGCCACCGCGCTCGGCATTCCGGTCTCGACCACGCACACGATCACGGGCGCGATCGTGGGTGTCGGCTCCACGCGCAAGCTCTCCGCCGTGCGCTGGGGCGTGGCCGGCGACATCGTCTGGGCCTGGATTTTCACCATCCCCGCCGCCGCCTTCATGGCCGGCATCGCCTGGTGGGCCGCGACGCAGCTCACGTGAAGCAGCGAAAAGGGGGACTGTCCCCCTTTCGCGTTACTTGTAGGTGATCTTCAGGTCGCCCACGCCGTCGACGTGGCCCTCGAGCTTGTCGCCGGATTTCACGGGGCCGACGCCGGCGGGCGTGCCGGTGAAGATGAGGTCGCCGGCCTGCAGCGTGATCATGCCGGAGAGGTAGGCGATCTGCTCCTGCACGTTCCAGATCTGCTGCGAGAGGTCGCCCTGCTGCTTCACCTGGCCATTCACCTTGAGCCAGATCGCGCCCTTCGCGGGGTGGCCGATCGCCGAGGCGGGCTTGAGCTCCGTGCACGGCGCGGATTCGTCGAACGCCTTGCCCATCTCCCAGGGGCGGCCCATCTTCTTCGCCTCGCCCTGCACGTCGCGGCGCGTCATGTCGAGGCCGACGCCGTAGCCCCACACGTGGTCGAGCGCCTTCTCGACCGGGATGTCCTTGCCGCCCTTGCCGATCGCCACCACCATCTCGATCTCGTGGTGCACGTCCTTGGTCTTCACGGGATACGCGATCGTCGAGCCGTTCGCGACGATCGAGTTGGCGGGCTTCATGAAGAAGAACGGCGGCTCGCGGTCCGGATCGTGGCCCATCTCGCGCGCGTGCTCGGCGTAGTTGCGGCCGACGCAGTAGATGCGGCCCACGGGAAAGCGCGCGTCGCTGCCCGCGACGGGAAGGGACGGCACGGGGCCGATGTCGATCACGTACTTCACGTTGCGCACGTCGTCGGGCATTTCCAATCCTCCGGATTCAGTGTGGCGAAAGCCTTCAAGTATGCCACCGACTAGGTGCCGTAGCGAACCGCGGAGCCGAACTCGCGCAGCGCCGCGAGCGCGCTGTAGCAGGCGATCATGGCGGTCTTGGGGTTGTCCGGCGAGGGGACGCTCTCGAACTTGAGGTCCACGGTGCCGGTCGCTCCCTTGATGTGGATAAAGTGGGTGTTGAATTTCAGTGCGGGATCGGCGACGACCTTGAGCCGCGTGCGGTCGAACCCCGCGCCCGCCATCGAGAGCACCGCGGCGATGTTCACGTTCGCCGGGAAATGCGGCACGCCCTCGCGCGCGGTTCCCTCGAAGAGCGTCGTCGCGGTCGTGAGCGCGTCCAGGTCCACGCCGAGGCGCTCCACGTACGGAATATCCTTCCACGCGCGCGGCGGCTTGGTGACGGCGATGCTCACCTCCTCGACGCCCGCCGCGCACACCGCCTTCAGCGCGTCCAGCCCGCCGATGCCGCCCGAGGGCACGTCGAGGAGCGCGCGATGCCGCGCCGCGGCCGCCTCCAGCCGCATGCGCAGCGCATCGTCGGACAACGCCCCGCCCGAGAGCACGATCATCGCGATGCCGTTCTCGAGGAACGCCTGGGCATGCTCGCGCACCGCATCGTGGGAAGCGGCCTCGACGACCACGTCGGGGCGGGCGGCGACGAGCGCCTCGCGCCCCACGCCGAAGGGGACGCCGAACTCGCGGGCGAGCGCCGCGCCGCGCGAAGCGGGGCTGCGCCCGGCGATGCCGACCACGGTCGCATCGCCCATGCGCCCGTCGCGAATGTGTTGGAGGAAGAGGCGGGCGATCACGCCGCCGCCGAGCAGGCCTACGCGCATGGGATATTCCGCGGAGAGGAAACGGAAACAATTTTGCCACGCCGATTGTCCCGCCGCGGAATCGTGGCTTACCATGCCGGCTCGGCCCGACCTGAGGAGAGTCCCATGAATCGCACCGCCGCTTTCATCCTGGCCTCGCTCGCACTCGTCTCCGGCTCCGCGCTCGCCGCGTATCCCGAGCGCCCCATCAAGCTGATCGTCCCCTGGGGCGCGGGCGGCGACACCGACGTGATCTACCGCGCGTTCCAGCCGTTCTTCGAGAAGCACCTCGGCGGCACGGTCGTCATCGCCAACATCGGCGGCGCCTCGGGCACCAAGGGCGCCAAGGAGGCGAAGGCCTCGCCCGCCGACGGCTACACGCTCTTCGCCGTGCACGACTCCATCCATTCGACGTACTGGACCGGTGTCGCGGACGTGAGCTACACCGACTTCGAGCCCATCTGCCTCGTGTCCTCGACGCCCTCGATCCTCACCGCCGCGCCGAAGGCGCCGTGGAAGGACATCCGGTCGCTGCTCGCCGACGCGAAGAAGCGCCCCGGCCAGATCACCGTGGGCGCGACGCTCGGCTCCACGAGCCACTTCTTCCCGGCGCTGGTCGAGAAGGCGGCGGGCATCAAGTTCAAGTACGTGCCCTACGAGGGCACCGCGGGGCGCATGAACGCGCTCCTCGGCAGCCACATCGATCTCGCCGAGTCGAACCTCACGCAGAAGGGCAAGGCCGCCGCGGGCCACATGCGCTTCCTCGCCATCGCGACCGAGAAGCGCTCGCCCGAGATTCCCGACGTGCCGACGCTGAAGGAAGTCGGCGTCGACGTGGAGTACGCGGTGAACCGGGGCCTCCTCGCGCCCAAGGGCACGCCCGCCGACGCGCTCGCGAAGCTGCGCTCGGCGTGCGGCGCCGCGGCGAAGGAATCCGGCTTCGAGGACGCCATGAGCAAGCAGGGCACGCTCGTGCACTACCTCAATGCCGAGCAGTACGAGGACTTCCTGAAGAAGAACGACAAGCTCAACCACGACCTCGCCAAGGACCTCGGCCTCCTGAAGCGCTGACGTCCAAGCCGCCGCGACCATGGGCCGCGACGGCCTCGCGGGACTCGTGATCCTCGCCGGGAGCGCCGTCCTCTACTGGGCGACGCTCTCGATCGAGTCCAACTCGCTGGTGCCGGTGAGCCCGGCGTTCTATCCGCGGCTGGTGATCGGCGCCACCGCGATCCTCGCCGCGCTCCTCGTCGCGCAGGATTTCTTCGCGCGTCGCAGGGCGCCGGCGCGGGAGCCCGGCGCAGCGACCGGCGCAGCGCCCAAGTACGGCATGGTCGTGCTGCTCTTCGC
>DASUXK010000156.1:0-3974 GCA_036377935.1 Usitatibacter sp. | reverse complement strand
CGACGATGACGCGCGGCTCGCTCAGGTCGAACGAGACCGACATGCCGCGGGCGCTCAGCGAGTGCGTGTAGTCGGCGAACAGCACGAGGGCGGAGAGGCCGGCCGAGCCGATCGCGTAGCCCTTGGTCACCGCCTTGGTCGTGTTGCCGACCGCGTCCAGCGGATCGGTCACCGCGCGCACTTCCTTCGGAAGGTTGCTCATCTCGGCTATGCCGCCCGCGTTGTCGGTGATCGGGCCGTACGCGTCGAGCGCCACGATGATCCCCGCCATCGAGAGCATCGAGGTCGCCGCGACCGCGATGCCGAAGAGGCCGCCCAGGTAGTACGCCGCCCAGATCGCGAGGCAGACCGAGAGCACCGGCCACGCGGTCGAGCGCATCGAGACGCCGATGCCCGCGATGATGTTGGTCGCGTGGCCCTTGGTCGACGCTTCCGCCACGTGCTTCACCGGCGCGAAGTCGGTGCCGGTGTAGTACTCGGTGATGATCACCATGAGCGCGGTGAGCACGAGGCCCACGACGCAGCAGCCCCACAGCCTGGCCACCGTGAACTCGGGATACGCGGCGACCACGTCGTGCATCATCCAGTCGGTCACGAACCAGAAGGCGACGAGGGACAGGATGCCGGCCACCGCGAGCCCGCGGTAGAGCGCGCCCATGATCTTGCCGCCCTGCGTGGTCTTCACGAAGAACGTGCCGATGATCGAGGCGATGATCGAGACGGCGCCCAGCACCAGCGGATAGGTGACCGCGTGGCCCACGAGGCCCGTGTTGGGGATGAGCAGCGCGCCCAGCACCATGGTCGCGATGATGGTCACCGCGTAGGTCTCGAAGAGGTCCGCCGCCATGCCGGCGCAATCGCCCACGTTGTCGCCCACGTTGTCGGCGATCACCGCGGGGTTGCGCGGATCGTCCTCGGGGATGCCGGCCTCGACCTTGCCCACGAGGTCCGCGCCCACGTCCGCGCCCTTGGTGAAGATGCCGCCGCCGAGACGCGCGAAGATGGAAATCAGCGAAGCGCCGAAGGCGAGGCCGATGAGCGGCTTCACCACCTCGGTCATCCTGAGGTCGTGCGCGCTCGAGCCCTGCAGGTACATGAAGAAGCCCGAGACGGCGATGAGGCCCAGGCCCACCACCAGCAGGCCCGTGATCGCGCCGCCCTTGAACGCCACGTTGAGCGCGGCGGCGATGCCCTGGCGCGCCGCCTCGGCCGTGCGCACGTTGGAGCGCACCGAGACGTTCATGCCGATGAAGCCCGCCGCGCCCGAGGCGATGGCGCCGATCGCGAAGCCGCAGGCCGTCGCCCAGCCGAGCACGAAGCCGATGACGAGGAAGAGGATCACGCCGACCACCGCGATGGTGGTGTACTGGCGCGCGAGGTACGCCTTCGCGCCCGTCTGCACCGCAGCCGCGATCTCGCGCATGCGGTCGTTGCCGTCGGGCTGGCGCAGGATCCACAT
The DNA here is from genome assembly GCA_036377935.1 of Usitatibacter sp. Taxonomy (GTDB): domain Bacteria; phylum Pseudomonadota; class Gammaproteobacteria; order Burkholderiales; family Usitatibacteraceae; genus Usitatibacter. The sequence goes on along the minus strand of DASUXK010000156.1, from coordinate 2,515 downwards.
CGCGGTGAAGCCTCCGTACAGCAGGGCGGCCACCCCGCAGACGAGCGCCAAGAGGATTGCCTGGTTCAACATCGCTGCTTCTCCCTTTTTTCGTTGACTCGGGTTTTACCGCGGAATGGTTACGAAGCGAAGTCGCCGCGGGTCTTGCGGCGCACCGGCACGTTCTTCAGCCGCACGTACTTCGGAAGGCCCTTCTCGAACGGGGGGAACGCCTCGCCCGCGATGAGCGGCTCGAGGTAGTTGCGGCACTTCTGCGTGATGTGGAAGCCGTCGGCCGTGATGAAGTCGCGCGGCATCTTCTTCTCGACGTTCGCGACGTCGGTGAGCTTCGCCACGCCGATCTTCCAGCGGTAGGGACGGCTCGAGATGCGCACGATCGTCGGCATCACGCTGTTCATGCCCTTCACGGCGAATTCGACCGCGGCCTTGCCTACGGCGTACGACTGCTCGAGGTCGGTCTTCGAGGCGATGTGCCGCGCGGCGCGCTGCAGGTAATCGGCCACCGCCCAGTGGTGCTTGAGGTTCAGCTTGCCGCGCACCAGCTCCGCGAGGCGCGGCGCCACGCCGCCCAGTTGCGCGTGCCCGAAGGCATCCTTGAGGCCGCTCTCGGCGAGGAATTTCCCGTCCTTGTCGTGCAGGCCCTCGGAGACGCCCACCGCGCAGTAGCCGTATTTCTTCACGCTCTCGTCGACCTTGGCGAGGAACGCCGCCTCGTCGAACGGGATCTCGGGGAAGAGCAGCACTTGCGGCGCCTCGCCGGCCTTCGACTGCGCGAGGCCCGTGGCGGCCGTGATCCAGCCCGCGTGGCGGCCCATCACCTCCATGATGAAGACCTTGGTGGAGGTCTTCGACATCGACTCCACGTCCAGGCCCGCCTCGCGCATGCTGGTCGCGACGTACTTCGCGACCGAGCCGAAGCCCGGGCACGTGTCGGTGATCGGCAGGTCGTTGTCCACCGTCTTCGGCACGTGCACGGCGACGATCGGATAGCCCAGCTTCTCGCTGATCTGCGAGACCTTCAGGCACGTGTCGGCCGAGTCGTTGCCGCCGTTGTAGAAGAAGTAGCCGATGTCGTGCGCCTTGAAGACCTCGATCAGGCGCTCGTACTCGTGGCCGCCCTTCTCGACGCCCTTCAGCTTGTAGCGCGCGCTGCCGAAGGCGCCGCCCGGCGTCCACGTGAGCGCGCGGATCGCCGCGGGCGACTCCTTGCTCGTGTCGATGAGGTCCTCGTTCAGCGCCCCGAGGATGCCGTTCCTTCCGGCGTAGACCTTGCCGATGTGCTTGCGATGCTTGCGCGCGGTCTCGATCACGCCCGCGGCGCTCGCGTTGATGACGGCGGTCACACCGCCCGATTGTGCGTAGAAGGCGTTTCTTGGCATGGCTGTCGCTCGCTTCAATCCAATGCGGCGAAGATCCGGTCGCGGACTTGCTCCACCGTCCCGACCCCGTCGACGCGGTGGTACCGCGGCGCCGCGGCATCGCCCGCCGCGGCCCATTTCTCGTAGTACGCGATGAGCGGCTCGGTCTGGCGATGGTAGATCGCGAGCCGCTTGCTCACCGTCTCCTCGCGGTCGTCCTCGCGCTGCACCAGCGCCTCGCCCGTGAGGTCGTCCAGGCCCGCGACCTTCGGCGGGTTGAAGCGCAGGTGGTACGTGCGGCCCGAAGGCAGGTGGCACCAGCGGCCCGACATGCGCTCGATGATCACCTCGTCGGGCACGACGATCTGCAGCACGTGCTCGATCCGCACCTGCGATTGCTTCATGGCCTCGGCCTGCGGGATCGTCCGCGGGAAGCCGTCGAGCAGGAAGCCCGGCTCGCAATCCGGCTTCGCGATGCGTTCCTTCACGAGGTCGACGATCACGTCGTCGGGCACCAGCTCGCCGCGGTCGATGAGGACCTGGGCGGCGCGCCCGAGCTCCGTGCCGGCGCGGATGGCCGCGCGGAGCATGTCGCCGGTGGAGATCTGCGGAATTCCATAGCGCCGGGTGATGAAGGCGGCCTGCGTGCCCTTCCCCGCGCCCGGACCGCCCAACAGAATCAAGCGCATCGCACCGATCCGTTTCTTGTCAGCCCGCCATTATAGCGGGAGGAACCGCCCCGACTTCCGTTCCCCGAAGCGGAAATTCCTTACGCGAGGCGGCGGCGCACGCGCTCGAGGTCCTGCGGCGTGTCCACGCCCGGCTCGAGCGCCCGCGCCCAGATCGCCACCGCGATGGGATAGCCGTGGACCAGCGCGCGCAGCTGCTCGAGCGCCTCGAAACGCTCCGCCTCCGTGGGCGCGAGCGAGGAGTACTCGCGCAGGAAACGCACGCGGTAGGCGTAGATGCCGATGTGGCGATAGGCGGGAAAATCCCCGGGAAGCGTGTCGCGCCCGCGGGCGAACGCGTCGCGCGCGAACGGGATCGGGGCGCGCGAGAAGTAGCGCGCGTAGCCGTCCACGTCGACCACGACCTTCACGACGTTCGGGTCGAAGAAGGTCTCGGCCGAATGGATGGGATGCACGGCCGTGGCGATC
>DASUXK010000155.1:0-7409 GCA_036377935.1 Usitatibacter sp. | reverse complement strand
CGCAGCCCAGCTTGAACACCGTGTCCTTGTGCACGTAGGTCATGTGCTTGCGGCGCCGGCGCGCGAGGTCGAGCGCGGCCTTCGCCACGCGGTAGCTCGCGCGCCGCGTGATGACGCGCATCGAAAGCGTCATGTCCTCGGTGGGGCGGAACTCTCCGGAGCCCATGAACATGTTGCGGTCGGGCTGGAAGCCCTCGTTGTTCTCCCGCACGATGACGAGGTCCACGTCGTCGTGCAGGCAGCCCAGGCCCGGATACGAGCGCGTCGGGCGCACGTTCGCGAACAGGTCGAAGCGCTTGCGCAGGATCGGGTGCGGGTTCGGCGCCTCGGGCACCTTGGGATAGGCGCGGTGGCCGATGGGCCCGAGGATCCAGCCGTCGAGCGTGGGCAGCGTCTCGAGCGTCTCCTTCGGAAGCGTGGAGCCGTGCGTGTCGAGGGCCTTGCGGCCGATCGGAAGCGCCCGCCACTCGATGGCCACGTCGTGCCGGGCGGCCGCGGCGCGCGCGACGCGCACCGCCGCGGGAACGATCTCGTGCCCGATGTCATCACCTTCGAGGATGCCGATCTGGAGGGGAGGATTCATGGGCGCGATTATCGCGGAGCGGAGCGCGAGGGGCCACCGTCCCGGGGGCCGGAACGGTATCATTTGCACATGAAAGTCGTCGGCATCGCGGGCTACAGCGGCAGCGGCAAGACCACCCTCATCGAGAAGATGATCCCGCTCATCGTGGCCGAGGGCCTGCGCGTGTCCCTCGTGAAGCACGCGCACCACGCGTTCGACGTGGACCAGCCCGGGAAGGACTCGTACCGCCACCGGCACGCGGGATGCATCGAGGTGCTCGTGAGCTCGGAGCGGCGCTGGGCGCTGATGCACGAGCTGCGCGGCGCTCCCGAGCCCACGCTCTCCGAGCAGCTCGCGCACCTCTCGCCGTGCGACCTCGTGCTGGTCGAGGGCTACAAGCGCGAGCCCATCCCCAAGCTCGAGGTGCATCGCCGCGAGGCGGGCGCGCCGCTGCTCCATCCCGAAGATCCCCACGTCTTCGCGGTCGCCACCGACGAGCCCCTCGGGACGCGGCTGCCGCAGCTCCCGCTCGACGACGCGGCGGCGGTGGCCCGTTTCCTCCTGGAGCACCTCGGGCTCGCCCGCCGGCGGCTCGTGGGGCAGCCGTGACGATGGTCACCGTCCTCTACTTCGCCAGCCTTCGCGAGCAGGTCGGGCGCTCGCGCGAGGACCTCGCGCTACCTGCGGGAACGCCGACGGTCGCGAGCCTCGTGGAGCAGCTGCGTGCGCGCGACGGCGGCGCCGCGGAGGCGTTCGCGCCGGGCCGCACCTGGCGCGTCGCGGTGAACCAGCGCATGGCCGATCCGGCCACGCCGCTGAAGCCCGGCGACGAGGTCGCCTTCTTCCCGCCGGTCACGGGAGGCTGACGATGCCCACCGTCCGCGTGCAGGAAGCGGATTTCGACCCGGGGCGCGAGCTGGAATCGCTCACGCACGGGCGCGTCGACGTGGGCGCGGTGGCGAGCTTCGTCGGGCTGGTGCGCGATGCGAACGACGGCCGCAAGGTGCGCGGCATGGCGCTGGAGCACTATCCGGGCATGACCGAGCGCGCGCTCGAGGAGATCTGCCGCGAGGCGCACTCGCGCTGGGACCTCCTCGATACGCTCGTGATCCACCGCGTGGGGCCGCTCGCGCCCGGCGATCGCATCGTGCTCGTGGGCGTGTCCAGCGCGCATCGCGGCGAGGCGTTCGCCGCGTGCGAGTTCATCATGGACTACCTCAAGACGCGGGCGCCGTTCTGGAAGCGCGAGCAGACGCCCGAGGGCGGCCGCTGGGTCGAGGCGAGGGCGAGCGACGACGAGGCCGCCGGGCGCTGGTGAAAGTCTAGAAGCTGCAGAAGATCTCGCGCGTGAGCGAGATCATCTTCAGCACGCGCGCATCGCCGATGCGGTAGTAGACCTTGTTCGCCTCCTTGCGCGCCTCGAGCAGGCCGTGGTCGCGCATGACGGCGAGATGCTGCGAGATGTTGCTCTGCGTCGTGCCGACCGCCTCGACGATCTCGAGCACCGACAGCTCCTGGTTGCCGACGAGGCACAGGATCTTCAGGCGCAGCGGGTGCGCCATCGCCCGCATCGCGTCGCTCGCCTCGCGGATGTTCTGGCTGCGGCCGATCAGGTCGAAGATGTCCTCGGAGGGCCGGGACTTCGCGGGACGCTTGCGGGCGGCGGGATTGGCCATGGCGCGCTCATTCTACGGAAGCGCGCGGCCTCGTGCTCGCCGTATATCAGGCGGGCCGAATATAAGCATTGACTGATATCAAAGGCGGTGCTTAAACTGCCCCGCGGAGACCGTATAATTCACGATTCGCGGTCATCCCATCGAAATCGAAAACGGTTGCGGCCCAGAACAACCAAGGCCGATCGACGAGCTTTGTGAGGAGGAATTGCATGCATAGCGGTCGCAGGAACGTGCTGAAGGGCACCGGGGGCCTCGCGGTCATGAGCCTGGCCATGGCGGCGGGTCTCTTGAAGCCCGGTGTCGCCCGCGCGGAGTGGAACAAGGAAGCGTTCACCACCAAGTCGTTCGACGAGGCGGTGAAGGCGATGGGCGGATCGCAGCCCAGCGAGAGCAAGGACATCGTGATCAACTCGCCCGACATCGCCGAGAACGGCGCGGTGGTTCCCTTCGTCATTTCGAGCAAGCTGCCCGACACGCGCTCCATCGCGCTCCTGGTCGAGAAGAACCCCAACATCCTCGCGGCGGAATTCGACATCCCGCAGGGCACGGAGCCGTGGATCAACACGCGCGTGAAGATGGGCCAGACCTCGCGCGTCATCGCGCTGGTCAAGGCCGGCGACAAGTACTACTACAACGCCAAGGAAGTGAAGGTCACCCTTGGCGGATGCGGAGGTTGAGCCATGCCCGATCCGATGAAGATCCGCGCCACGATGCAGGGCGACGCCGTCGAGGTGAAGGTGCTGATGGCCCACGAGATGGAAACGGGCCAGCGCAAGGGCCACCCGGCGTGGTTCATCCAGAACGTCACGGCCACCTGCAACGGCAAGACCGTGCTGGCCGCGCAGTGGGGTCCCGCCGTCTCCAAGAACCCGTTCCTCTCCTTCCGCTTCCGCGGCGGGAAGCCGGGCGACAAGGTGACGATCAGCTGGGTCGACAACAAGGGCGAAAAGCGCACCGACGAAGCCACCATCGCCTGAGCCGGGGGGCACACGGGCCGGGCGCCACGTAAAGGAGGAGGCAAGCATGCAAACGATTGTTCGCCGCATGGCGGCCGCAGGCGCGTTCGCGTTCGCGTTCACCGCTTCGGGCGCCGCGATGGCCGCGGACCCGATCCGGGTCGTCTACCACATCAACGAGGGCGTGCAGAAGGCCCCGGCGGTGCTGCACAACATCGCCAACGAGCTCAACGCCGAGCCGAACACGAAGATCGTCCTCGTGGCGCACGGCAAGGGCATCGACTTCCTGCTGAAGGGGGCGAAGGATGCGAAGGGCAACGCCTTCACGCCGGAGATCGAGACGCTCGGCATGCGCGGCGTCGAGTTCCGCGTGTGCAACAACACGCTGAAGTCGCGCCACATCGACAAGAGCCGCGTGGTCTCCGACGCGAAGATCGTCCCGTCCGGCGTGGCCGAGATCGCCAGGCTCGAGCACGAGGGATACGTCTACCTGAAACCGTAGGGCCGCTCGGTCCTGCAGTCGTGGAGGAGGAGAGCCAGTGAACCCGATCCAACGGGCGGTAAGCCTGCTGTGCCTTTCGTCGGCGCTCGCCGCGGCGGGGGCCTACGCGCAGACGACGGAGCAGGAGATCCAGAAGTACCGCGAGCAGGTCGGCGAGGAGAACCCCGCCGAGCTGTGGGAGATGCGCGGCGAGGCGCTGTGGAAGGAGGCCCGCGGGCCGAAGCACGTCTCCCTCGAGCGCTGCGACATCGGCCTCGGGCCCGGCGTCGTGAAGGGCGCGTACACGGTGCTGCCGAAGTACTTCCCCGATACCGGCAAGGTCCAGGACCTGGAGTCGCGCCTGGTGACCTGCATGGACAAGCTGCAGGGCATTCCCCCCGAGGAGTCGAAGAAGAACCATTTCGGCAACGGCCCCAAGCGCTCGGTGATGGAGGCGCTGGTGTCCTACATCACGTCGCAGTCGCGCGGCATTCCGATGAACGTGTCGCTCTCGCGCCCCGAGGAGAAGGAAGCCTACGAGATCGGCAAGAAGATGTTCTTCTACCGCGCCGGGCCGTACGACTTCGCCTGCGCCACCTGCCACTCGCACGACAACCTGCGCATCCGTCTGCAGGACCTGCCGAACCTCACCAAGCCGGAGGATGCGAAGCGCGCCTACACCACGTGGCCGGGCTACCGCGTCTCGCAGGGGGAAGTGCGCACCATGCAGCACCGCCTGAACGACTGCTACCGGCAGCAGCGCTTCCCGGAGCCCGGCTACGCCTCGGACGCCCTGAGCGACCTCACCCTGTACCTGGCGGTGACCGCGAACGGCGGAATCTACAACGCACCGGCCGTCAAGCGCTGAGGAGGAGGGACGCGTGAAGAGCAAAAAACTTCGGATCGCGGCGCTTGCCGCGGCGGGCGCGACGCTGATCGTGGCGGGCTGCGCGGCGATGCAGGGATCGGGCAGCGACGGCGCCGAGCAGGAGGCCATCGCGCTCATGAAGAAGGACTTCAAGAGCAAGGGCCAGGCGACGGTCGCTCGCCTCGACCAGGATGAGCTGCAGAAGGTTTGCACGCGCGTGGCCGAGACGGGCAAGCTCGACCCGGCCGAGGCGCGCCGCCTCCAGCAGGCGCAGCTGCGCAACATCAAGTACCCGGCCGACGGCCATTACCTCGGCGACTGGAAAGCCGGCGAGAAGATCGCGCAGACCGGCAAGGGGATGACCTGGAAGGACAAGCCCGACGCGCCCTCCGGCGGCAACTGCTACGCCTGCCACCAGCTCTCGAAGCAGGAGCTCTCGTACGGCACGATCGGACCGAGCCTCTACCACTTCGGCAGGAAGCGCGGCTTCGGGCTGGACATGCAGCGGTACGTGTACGGGAAGGTCTACAACTCGCAGGCCTACTCGGCGTGCTCGAGCATGCCGCGCTTCGGCTACCACGGCATCCTGACCGAGAAGCAGATCAAGGACGTCGTGGCGCTGCTGCTCGACCCGAGCTCGCCCGTGAACCAGTGAGGCAAGCCCTGCGGGCGGCCGCGCTCGCCGCGGCCGCCCCGGTCCTCGCGCTCGCCGCGGACAGCGCGACTTTTTCCGTCCGCGAGCTCGCGCCGGAGGCGGCGCTCAAGGCCGCCCAGGCGGCCCTCGCCAGTTGCCGCGCCTCGAGCTTCCAGGTGACCGTCGTCGTCGTCGACCGCGCGGGGCTGGTGCGCGTGCTGCTGCGCGATCGCTTCGCCGGACCGCACACGATCGAAGCCGCGACGAACAAGGCGTGGACCGCCGCCACCACGCGCACCCCCACGTCCGAGCTCGCGAAGATCACGCGGCCCGGCGAGGCGATGTCCGCGCTGCGCGACCTGCCGCGCGTGCTGGCGCTCGCCGGCGGGCTCCCCATCGAGGGCGGCGGCTCGTTCCTCGGCGGCATCGGCGTCTCGGGCGCGCCGGGCGGCGAGGCGGACGAGGGCTGCGCGAAGGCCGGCCTGAAGGCCATCTCCGACGACCTGGAGTTCTGAATGAACCGCAGAGAGTTCCTCGAGGCGCTCGCGATCGGCGCGGCCTCGGGCCTGCCCATCGCCGGCTGCGCCTCCCTGGGCGCGTCGAGCGAGTCCTTCTACGAGGTTCCGCGCTACGGCAACGTGAGCCTGCTGCACTTCACGGATTGCCACGCGCAGCTGCTGCCGGAGTATTTCCGCGAGCCGGACGTGAACATCGGCGTCGCGGGAGCGGCCGGCAGGCCGCCCCACTTGGTGGGCGAGGCGTTCCTCAAGGCGTACGGGGTGCCCGCCGGCTCGCGCGAAGCCTACGCATTCACGTACCTCGATTTCGTCCAGGCCGCACGGACCTACGGCAAGCTGGGCGGCTTCGCGCACCTCGCCACGCTCGTCAAGCGCCTCAAGGCCTCGCGCCCGGGCGCGCTCGTGCTCGACGGCGGCGACACCTGGCAGGGCTCGGCCGTCTCGCTCTGGACGCAGGGCCAGGACATGGTGGAGGCGCAGAAGGCGCTCGGCGTCGACATCATGACCGGCCATTGGGAGTTCACCTACGGCGCGGCGCGCGTGAAGGAGGTCGTGGACCGCGACTTCAGGGGATCGATCGAGTTCCTCGCGCAGAACGTGGCCACGGCGGATTTCGGCGACCCGGTGTTCAAGGCGTACACCCTGCGCGAGATCAACGGCGTCCCGGTCGCGATCATCGGCCAGGCGTTTCCGTACACGCCCATCGCGAATCCCCGCTACATGGTCGCGGAGTGGACCTTCGGCATCAAGGAGCCGGAGCTGCAGAAGCAGGTGGACGAGGCGCGGTCGAAGGGGGCGAAGGTGGTGGTGCTCCTCTCGCACAACGGCATGGACGTCGACCTCAAGCTCGCCTCGCGCGTGCGGGGCATCGATGCCATCCTCGGCGGGCACACGCACGACGGCGTGCCGCGTCCCGTCGAGGTGAAGAATCCCGGGGGCACGACGCTCGTCACCAACGCCGGCTGCAACGGCAAGTTCCTCGGGGTCCTCGATTTCGACTTCGGCGACGGTCGCGTGCGCGGCTGGCGCTACCGCCTGCTGCCGGTCTTCTCCAACCTGCTGCCCGCCGATCCGGCGATGGAGGCGCTCATCGCGAAGAGCCGCGCGCCCCATGCGGCGAGGCTGGGCGAGAAGCTCGCCGTGACCGAGGGCCTGCTCTATCGGCGCGGCAACTTCAACGGCAGCGCCGACCAGATGATCCTCGATGCGCTGCTGCACGTGAAGGGCGCGCAGATCGCGTTCTCCCCCGGTTTCCGCTGGGGCACGACGCTGCTCCCCGGCGACGCGATCACGATGGAGGACGTGATGAGCTGGTCGGCGATCACGTACCCGTACTCGACCCTCAACGATTTCAGCGGCGAGATGATCAAGACGATCCTCGAGGACGTCTGCGACAACCTATTCAACCCCGATCCCTACTACCAGCAGGGCGGGGACATGGTGCGCGTGGGCGGCCTCACCTACACGTGCATTCCCGGCGAGACGATCGGCAAGCGCATCACGGACATGCGCCTCGACGGCAAGCCCATCGACCCCGGGAAGACCTACAAGGTGGCGGGCTGGGCGCCGGTCGCGGAAGGCGCGAAGGGCGAGCCCGTCTGGGACGTGATCGCCGCTTACCTGCGCGACCGCAAGGCCATCGCGCCCCCGAAGCTGAACCTGCCGCGCCTCGTCGGCGTCGGGGGCAACCCGGGAATCGGCTAGAAGCTCGCCA
>DASUXK010000154.1:0-2831 GCA_036377935.1 Usitatibacter sp. | reverse complement strand
CGGCATGGGCCTCGCGCTGCCGGGGCCGCAGGGCCGGTGGAAGCGCGCGGCCGCTTCGGCGCTCGTGATGGGCCTGGGCGCGGCGGCCGGCGCGCTCGCGCTGCGCGCGTCGGTGACGGCGCCGCTCGCGGCGAGCGGCATCATCGCGGCGGTTTGCGCGGTCGCGGTGTCGCGTGCAGCCGACGAGATGTTTCCCGCGTCGCGGCCGTGACGCAAACGAGGCTCAGCGACGCCGCGGCTTGCGCGCGGTCTCGGCCGCCGCTTCCTCGGAGGCGGCCTTGAACATCGCCTCGTCGATCCACGACACGAAGGCCGAGACGCGCGTGTAGATGTCCGCGTCGCCCGCGCGCGGAATGCGCGCGCCGCGCGGCCCCTGCGCGATGCCCGCGACCGTGAGGCGGCCTTTCGCCTCGAGGTATGCGGGCGCGCCCTCGTCCCCGGGGCCGGCCGCGCCCTGCAGGTCCGACGCGTCGTCGGGTGCCTTCACGTCGAGCACGAGGCGGCCCGGCTCGACGCGATCGACGGTGTTGATCGCGCCCCGCACGCGGCCGTCGCGGATCGAACCGTCGCCGCCGATCGTGCTTGTCGCGCCGTGCCCGACGATCACCACGGCCTTGCCCTGCTCGTCGGGCTCGCGATGCGGCGGCGTGGGCTCGATGCCCTCGATCGCATCGCGCAGCAGGACGAGCGCGAGCTCCGCATGGAGCGCCTCGGGCGCGAAGGTGAGCGCGGCGATCTCGTGCTCGACGCCTCCGATCGCGAGGCGCGTCGCGTGCGCTTCGCGCAGCGCCGCGGCGACACTCGCGGAAGTGAGGATCCACCGAGGGGCGATGAGCACGCCCTCGCCGAATCCGCCGAGCGCAAGCGCGGAGCGGTAGCGCGACGCGAGCTCGAGATACTCGGCATCGTCGCGGTCGGCGCGCCGCACGATCGCGGCCGCGGGAAGCGCCGCCAGGACCGCGGCGAAGAAAAGGAGGAGGAATCGCAAGCGCACGGCGCGATTCTAGACGATCGACGCGGCAAGCCATTGAAAACCCGTTATGCTGTGGCGGCCTCGACGATGGACAACGGATGAAAATATTACCGATCGTTGCGTGCGCGGCGCTCTTCACCGGGGCGTCGCCATCCGCGCTCGGCGCAGACGAGCCCACCCGCCTCGCCGACCTCGCCGACTTCTCGCTCGAGCAGCTCGCGAACCTCAAGGTGACGACCGTCTCGCGCCGCGAGGAGTCGCTCCTCGATGCGCCGGCCTCGGTCTTCGTGATCACCGCCGAGGACATCCGCCGCTCGGGAGCGACGGACATCGGGCAGGCATTGCGCCTCGCCCCCAACCTCATGTCGATCCAGGGCGACGCGAACCAGTTCGTGGTGAGCGCGCGAGGCGGCCTCGCGGGGCTCGCCAACAAGATGCTCGTGCTCGTCGACGGACGCACGATCTACTCGCCGCTCTTCTCCGGCGTGTTCTGGGACGAGCAGGACCTCATGCTCGAGAACATCGAGCGCATCGAGGTGATCAGCGGGCCCGGCTCGACGCTATGGGGCACCAACGCAGTGAACGGCGTCATCAACATCATCACGAAGAGTGCGAACGACACGCGGGGGATGCTCGCATCCGCGTACGGCGGCGACAAGTCGAGCGGCGTGGCGGTGCGCGCGGGCGCCCCGTTCCCGAACGGCGCCTGGCGCCTTTACGCCAAGTACGACCGGCGCGAGGCCCTGGAGCTGCCGAGCGGCGCCGACACGGGGGACGCTTCGGACAACGCGCGCGCGGGCTTCCGCGCGGACTGGAAGCGCCCCTGGTCCGAGGGCTCGCTCGAGGGCGACATCTACACCGCGAACATCGGCAACTTCGGCGGGCCCCGCGATGCCAAGGGCGGCGACCTCCTCGGCCGCTGGCACCATTCGTTCGACTCCGGTTCCGAGCTGACGGTGAAGGGGTACTACGACCGCAGCCAGCGCGCCCAGCAGGGCTCGCTCGACGAGGTGCGCGACACGTTCGACCTCGAGATGATGCACACGCTGCGATCGCTGGGCGCGCACGAGGTCAACTGGGGTGCCGAGTACCGGATGGCGCGCGATCGCACGCAGGACCAGCCTGGCCTCGCGTTCGTGCCGCGCGACCGCGACCTCGCGTTCACGTCGCTCTTCGCGCAGGACGAGATCGCGCTCACGCGCTCGATGCGGGCGACGTTGGGCCTGCGCGCGGAGCACAACCCGTACTCCGGGCTGGAATGGCTTCCCGACCTGCGCCTCGCCTGGGACGTCGCGCGCGACCAGATGGTCTGGGGCTCGTTGACGCGCACCGTGCGCTCGCCTTCGCGCATCGATCGCGACGTCGTCGTGCCGGGCGCGCCGCCCTACCTGCTCGCGAACAACGACACCTTCGAGTCGGAGCGGGCCGACGTCGTGCAGCTGGGCTACCGCGGCCGCGTCGCCCCCGGGGCGACGATCTCGCTCGCCGCGTTCCACCACGAGTTCCGCGACCTGCGCTCGGTCGGACCGGGCGAGGGCGCGCTCGTCATCTCCAACGGAGCGAAGGGCCGCATCACGGGCATCGAAGGATGGGGCGACTGGCGCGTCACGCGCGACTGGCGCCTGGTGGGCGGCTTCACCCTGATGCACACCCACGCCACGCTGGAGCCCGGGCAGATGAACCTCACGGACCCGCCGCTCGGCAACAACCCCGACCGCACGGCGATCCTGCGCTCCCTCTGGAACATCAGCGACCGCCACGAGCTGGACCTCACGTGGCGCTACATGGGGCCGCTCTCCGAGCCGAACGTGCCCGGCTATGCGGTGCTCGACGCGCGCCTGGGGTGGCGCGTGTCGCG
>DASUXK010000153.1:0-2769 GCA_036377935.1 Usitatibacter sp. | reverse complement strand
CGGGCGGTTCAGTCGCCCGTGCCGTATTGCTGCATCGTGGACCGCGCGTTTGCTGCGGTGCGGCGACGCTCGGCCTCGTAGGCTTCGGCCATCGCGGCGGCCACCGTGCGGAAGAAGTTCGCGACGGCCTTCGCGCCGCGGACGATGAGGGCCTTCAATTGCCGGTCGCGTTCCGCCTGCGCCTCTCGAATGAGGGCCTCGAGCTGGTCCGGATCCACCGCCTTCACTTCGTAGTAGCTCATTGCTGCGCTCCTTGTTCGTCTGCCCGGGGCATCGCCCGCGGGTGCATGAGACGAATATAGGCGCGATGCTGCACTGCAACAAACGATTTGTTTTCCCGTGACGGACGAGAAAAGCTCATCCATGGGAACCGCCGGCGACGGGAATGGCCATTCCTGATGCAAGTCCCGCAACGCAGGAGGTCTCCCATGAAACCCATCCCTTTCCCGCGCACGTTCCTCTCCGTCGCCACGCTGGTCCTCGCCGGCGCGGCCTCGCCCGTCCTGGCCGATTCCGCGAGCGCCCATGCGTCGGCGTCGTCGTCCGCGAACGGCGCGCCGGCGCAGTTCTCCGAAACGATCGGCATCGCCACCCCGCAGAAGCGGATCGTCGGCACCACGCGCGCGACCGGCGACGAGGGCCCGGTCGCCTCCGACGACCGGCTGCTCAACCAGGTGGTCGCGGCGCTGGTCCGCGATCCCGGCATGCAGGGCGCGGACATCCAGGTCCACGTCGACGGGGGCCAGGTGACCCTCGACGGCAAGGCGAAGGACTCGGCGCAAGCCGACCACGCACGCCAGGTCGCGGAGAACGTCGCCGGGAACGGGCACGTCACGAGCAACCTCTCGGCGTCCGGCTGAGCGCCGATCGTTCGTGCCAGAATCGGCGGATGGCCTCCGCCGGCGCCCTCGACATCGCGAGCCTCGTCGATTCCGTCTACCGCACGGAATCGCGCCGCGTCCTCGCGACGCTGATCCGCCAGCTCGGCGATTTCGACGTCGCCGAGGAGGCGCTGCACGAGGCGTTCGTCGCCGCGGTCGAGCAGTGGCCGCGCGACGGCGTTCCCGACAACCCGCGCGCCTGGCTCGTCACGACCGGCCGGTTCAAGGCGATCGACCGCCTGCGCCGCCGCTCGAAGCACGAGGTGGCGCTGGAGGACGTGGTCGAGCGCGACGCCATCGCCGATCCGTCGGCGGGCGTCGACGAGGCCGAGGGCGTCGAGGACGACCGGCTGCGCCTCGTCTTCACGTGCTGCCATCCGGCGCTCGCGCCCGAGGCGCGCGTCGCGCTCACGCTGCGCGAGGTGTGCGGCCTCACCACCGAGGAGATCGCGCGCGCCTACCTCGTGCCCGCGCCCACCGTCGCCCAGCGCATCGTGCGCGCGAAGGGAAAGATCCGCGACGCGCGCATTCCCTACGAGGTGCCGGGGCGCGGCGAGCTGCCCGACCGTCTCGACAGCGTCCTGCGCGTGATCTACCTCGTGTTCAACGAGGGCTACCTCGCGTCCTCGGGCGGCGCGCTCACGCGGCACGATCTTTCCGCGGAGGCGATCCGCCTCGCGAAGCTCCTGGTCGAGCTGCTGCCCGAGCCCGAGGCGGTGGGCCTCCTCGCGCTGATGCTCCTGCACGACGCCCGCCGCACGGCGCGCGCGACGCCCGAGGGCGAGCTGGTCCCGCTCGATGAGCAGGACCGCACGCGCTGGGACCGCGCGCGGATCGCCGATGCGGTGCGGCTGGTGGAAGCCGCGCTCGCCTCGGGACGCTTCGGCCCGTACACGATCCAGGCGGCGATCGCCGCGGTGCACGCCGAGGCGCCCGATGCCGCCTCCACCGACTGGGCGCAGATCGTGGGCCTCTACGACGTGCTCCAGGAGCTGGAGCCGTCGCCCGTGGTGGAGCTCAATCGCGCGGTGGCGGTCGCGATGCGCGACGGCCCCGAGGCGGGGATCGCCTTGATCGACGCGATCCTCGGCCGCGGCGACCTCGCCGATTACCATCTCGCCCACGCCGCCCGCGCGGACCTCTGCCGGCGCAGCGGCCGGGCGGATGAAGCGAGGCGCTCCTACGAGCGCGCGCTGGCGCTCACGGGGCAGGAATCGGAGCGGCGGTTCATGGAGCGAAGACTGGCGGAGCTATAACTTCCCCCTCTCCCGAAAGAGGCGGAGAAAATCGCCGTACCCCTGTCGAAATCCCCTCCCGCCATTCGACTCCCCCTCGAAGGAGCCACCATGCGATACCTCTGCCTGATCTATCTCGACGAGAACGAGCTCGCGGCGATGCCGGAGAAGGAGATGAGCGAGCTGAACGCCCGCCACCTGCGCTTCAACGAGGAGCTGCTCGCGAGCGGGCAGTTCGTCGAGGCCGAGGCGCTGCAGCCGGCGGCGGCGACGACCTGCGTGCGCGTGAGGAACGGCAAGCCCGGCCTCACCGACGGACCCTACGCCGAGACCAAGGAGATGGTGGCGGGTTTCTATGTGATCGAGGCGCGGGACCTCAACGAGGCGATCCAGGTCGCCTCGCGCATCCCGAGCGCGCCGCTGGGAACGGTCGAGGTGCGTCCGTGCCGCGACCTCGAGATCGACGGCGTGGCGTACAAGGCGTCCAGCAAATCCCCGGGTCGTACTTTCAACGGATGAGGAGGCGACATGCGATTCATGGTGATGGTGAAGGCGACGAAGGACAGCGAAGCGGGCGTGCTGCCCACGGCCGAAGAATTCGCCGCGATGGGCGCGTTCAACGAGCAGCTGGTGAAGGCCGGCGTGATGCTCGC
>DASUXK010000152.1:0-5667 GCA_036377935.1 Usitatibacter sp. | reverse complement strand
GCACTCGCTGGGTGCTCACGGCCGCGGGCCTCGCGACGCTCGTCCTGGGGATCGTCCCCGCTCCCCTGCTCGACCTGTGCGTGCGGGCGATCTCCGCCTCCATCTGATGGCCGGGAAGGCCCCTCCCTTCACCCGCGACTTCACCGAAGAGACCGTCGCGACGAAGGTCGCCTTCGACGGCGGGCTGCTGGAGGTGCGCCGCGACGAGGTGCGCCTGCCCGACGGGAAGGTCGCCTGGCGCGAGTACGTGGTGCATCCCGGCGCGGTGGTGATCCTCGCCTTCGTGGACGACGCGACGATCCTGCTCGAGCGCCAGTACCGCTATCCCAAGCGCCGCCATTTCATCGAGCTGCCCGCGGGCAAGCTCGAGAAGGGCGAGCCGCCGCTCGACACCGCGAAGCGCGAGCTGGTGGAAGAGTGCGGCTTCCAGGCGCGCCAGTGGTGGCGCATCGCCACGCTCGATCCCTGCATCGGCTATTCCACCGAGGTGATCGAGCTCTACGGCGCGCACGGCCTCTCGCACGTGGGCGACAACCCCGACGACGGCGAGCACCTCGAGACGATCGCGGCGAAGCTCTCCGACGCCCTGGAGTGGGTGCGCGACGGCGTCATCACCGATACCAAGACCACGCTGGGGCTGCTCTGGTGGGCGCAATGGGGCCGGTTTCCGACCTCCTGATCGTCGGCGGCGGGATCAACGGGGCCGGCATCGCGCGCGACGCGGCCGGCCGCGGGCTCTCGGTCACGCTGGTCGAGCAGGCGGACATCGGCTCGGCCACCAGCTCCGCGAGCTCCAAGCTCATCCACGGGGGCCTGCGCTACCTCGAGCAGTACGAGTTCCGGCTGGTGCGCGAGGCGCTGCAGGAGCGCGAGGTGCTGCTGCGCATCGCGCCGCACATCATCCGCCCGCTCCTCTTCGTGCTGCCGCACGACGCGAGCATGCGGCCGGCATGGATGATCCGCGCGGGCCTCTGGCTCTACGACCATATCGGCGGGCGCATCACGCTCCCCGGCTCGCGCGCGGTCGCGTTCCCGCACGCGGAGCTCTCCGCGGGCCTGCAGGGGCGCTACCGCAAGGGCTTCGTGTATTCCGACTGCCGCGTCGACGATTCGCGCCTCACGCTCGTCAACGCGATGGCGGCGCGCGAGAAGGGCGCGCAGGTCTTCACGAGGACGCGCTTCGTCTCGGCGCGGCGGGTCGACGGCGCGTGGGAAGCGAAGGTGGAGGCGATCGGCGGCGGCGAGCGCACGATCCGCGCCAAGGCGCTCGTGAACGCCGCGGGGCCGTGGGTCGTCGATGCGCTGGGCCACATCGCGGGCGAGCGCATCGCCGAGCGCGTGCGCCTGGTGAAGGGCAGCCACATCGTCGTGCCGCGCGTGCACTCGCAGGGACACGCGTACATCCTGCAGAACCCCGACAAGCGCGTGGTGTTCGTGATCCCCTACGAGGGGCGCTTCAGCCTCATCGGGACGACGGACGTGTCCATCGAGGACGCGGCGCAAGGCTGGCAGATCTCTCCCGGGGAGACGCGCTACCTCCTCGAGGCCGCGAACCGCTTCCTCGCCAGGCCGCTCGCGGAATCCGACGTCGCGTGGAGCTACGCCGGCATCCGGCCGCTCTACGACGACGGGAGCGCGGATCCCTCGAAAGTGACGCGCGACTACGTGCTCAAGGTGGACGGCGGCCATTCCGAGCCGCCGCTGCTCACGATCTTCGGCGGGAAGATCACCACGTACCGCCGCCTCGCCGAGGAGTCCATCGCGAAGCTCGCGCCCTGGTTCCCGGGCATGAAGGGCGAGTGGACCGGCACCGAGCCGCTGCCCGGCGGCGACGTGGGCCGCTTCAACGCCTTCCGCGACGAGATGCACGCGCGCTACGCGACGCTCGGGCGCGAGCTGGTCGACGGCATCGTGCGCCGCCACGGCAGCCGCGCGCCGCGCATCCTCGGCGACGCGCGCTCCATCGCCGACCTCGGCCGGCATTTCGGCGCGGGCCTCACCGAGCGCGAGATCGAGTACCTGGCGTCGGAGGAGTGGGCCCAGACGGCCGAGGACGTGCTGTGGCGCCGCACCAAGTGCGGCTTGCACATGGACGCGGCGCAGCGCGCGGCGGTCGAGGCGCATTTCGCGCGATGAGGCCGCTCGCCGAATTCCCGCGCGCGAAGCTCGCCGCCGTGCGCGCGGTGCTCACCGACATCGACGACACGCTCACCACCGACGGCGAGCTGCACGCGGTCGCGTTCCTCGCGCTGGAGAGGCTGCGCGCCGCGGGGCTGCTCGTGGTGCCCGTCACGGGACGCCCCGCCGGCTGGTGCGACCACATCGCGCGCATGTGGCCCGTGGACGCGGTGGTGGGCGAGAACGGCGCGTTCTGGTTCCGCCGCGACCGCGCCGCGGGCCGGCTCGTGAAGCGCTACGTGATCGGCGATGCGGAACGCGAACGGCGCGCCGCGCGTCTTTCGGCCATCGCCGGGCGGATCCTGCGCGAAGTGCCGGGCTGCGCGATCGCTTCCGACCAGCCGTACCGGGAGGCCGACCTCGCGATCGATTTCCGCGAGGACGTGCCGGAGCTTCCGCGCGCCGCGGTCAACCGCATCGTCGCGGTCATGGAGGAGGAAGGGCTCACCGCGAAGGTGAGCTCGATCCACGTGAACGGGTGGTTCGGCGGCTACGACAAGCTCTCGACCACGCGGCTCATGCTCGCCGAGGATTTCGCGATCGACGCCGGCGCCGAGCGCGAGCGGCTGGTCTTCGCGGGCGACTCGCCCAACGACCAGCCGATGTTCGGCTTCTTCCCCAACGCGGTCGGCGTCGCGAACGTGCGCGACATGGCGGACCTCATGACCGTGCTGCCCGCGTGGATCACGCCCTCGCGCGGCTCGGCCGGCTTCGCCGAGCTCGCCGAGGCGATCCTCCGCGCGCGGGCCGGCGAATCGACCCCGGATGAACACGGATGAACACGGATAGGCCGCCGCAGCGCGGACGATGCGACTCGTGACGACCGGTTCGCGGTCGGGCCCGCTCTGCGGCCGAAACGCCCCAAGCGCTTCGCGCTACGACGCCCATCCGTGTTCATCCGTGTCCATCCGGGGTTCCCCCGGCATTACCCGTTCCCGGCGGCGGAGACCACCCGCGTGCGCGGCAGCTTCTTCCACTCGAACACCACGCGCTGGCGCTGGTCGCCGATCGTCACGGGCTTCGTGAAGCTCCACGAGTCCCAGTGCGTCGTGACGGTGTAGCGGCCCTTCGGCAGGCGCGCGAGGAAGTAGGGCCCGTCGGTGCGGCCGGCGAAGACCACCTGACCGCTGTCCGCGTCTCGGATCACCACCGGGTTGTCGTACAGCCCGTGCTTGCCCGAGCCGTCCTTCTCCTGGAACACCAGCTCCAGCGGATACTCCTCGGCCGCGCGCCGCACCGAGTTCGCCTCCTCGAGGGTCTTGCCCCCGGTGAGATAGACGACCCCGCTCCCGGCCATCTGCTCGGCGGGCAGGTGGTCGAGGTAGGCCGGCGGAATCGAGGCCGAAGCGCCGAGCGCGGCGCTCGCGGCGAGGGCGCATGCGATGGGTTGGTACCTCATGGGATCCTCCTTTCCGGGTTGCCTCGTGCCGATGCGACGGGAAGGCGGGCCGCTCGCGCGGCCCGCCCGTGTGCCGTTCAGCCCAGCTCGATCGGCACGAAGAGCTGGCGCTCGTTGCGCTGGATGAGGAGCGCGACATGCTTGCCGCTCTTCTCCACGAGCCCGCGCAGCTCGCTCGCCGACTGCACGCGCTTGCCGTTGAGCGACAGCACGATGTCGCCGGGCTGGATGCCCGCGTGCGCCGCCGCGCCGCTCACCTGCTCGACGAGGAGGCCCCCCTTGCCGTCGTTCTGCGCGCGCTCGTCCGGGGTGAGCGGGCGCACCGCGAGGCCGAGCTTGCCGCCCGTGTCGCCGGAGTGGTCGTTGGACGCGACGTTCTCGTCCTTCGTTTCGCCGGCGGCCACCGTGAGCGTCCTGCTGCCGTGGTCGCGCCACACCTCGATCTTCGCCTTCTCGCCCGGCGAGGTGTTCGCCACGAGGAGCGGCAGGTCGGCGGAGCGCTCGATCGGGTTGCCGTTGTACGACAGGATGATGTCGCCCACCTGGATGCCGCCCTTGGCCGCCGGGCTGTCCGGATCGACGGATGCGACCAGCGCGCCGCGCGGGCGGTCGAGCCCGAACGAATCGGCGAGCGTGGCGTTCACCGCCTGCACCGTGACCCCGAGGTGGCCGCGCGTCACGTGGCCGGTCTTCAGGAGCTGGTCCTTCACGTTCATCGCGACCTCGATCGGGATCGCGAACGAGAGCCCCTGGAAGCCGCCGGTGCGCGAGTAGATCTGCGAGTTGATGCCGATCACCTCGCCGGCGAGGTTGAAGAGCGGGCCGCCGGAGTTGCCGGGGTTCACCGCGACGTCGGTCTGGATGAACGGGACGTACGTCGCGTCCGGGAGCGAGCGCGCCTTCGCGCTCACGATGCCCGCGGTCACCGAGTTCTCGAAGCCGTAGGGCGATCCGATGGCGACGACCCACTCGCCCACCTTCGTGTCGCGGGAGTTGCCGAGCTTCACGGTGGGCAGGTCCTTCGCGTCGATCTTGATCAACGCGATGTCGCTGTCCTTGTCGACGCCCACGACCTTCGCCTTGAACTCGCGGCGGTCGGTGAGCTTCACGTGCACGAGGTTCGCGTGGTCGACGACGTGCGCGTTGGTGAGGATGTAGCCGTCGGGGCTCACGATGAAGCCCGAGCCCTCGCCGCGCATCGGCACGCTCCGCGGCTGCATGCCGCGGAAGCCGCGGAAGAACTGGAACAGCGGGTCCTGCGGATCGAGCCCGGGAATCTGCACGTCGGGTCCTTCGTTGCCGGCCACCTTCGTGCTGCCCTCGACGGTGATGTTGACCACGGCCGGGCCGTACTTCTGCACCAGCTCGCTGAAGCCGTTCAGCGGCAGGCTCGACGCGCGCGGGTTCGCCGCGGGCGCCGCCACGCCGCCGGCGGTATCGCGCGCCGCGGCGTGCGCCACCGCGTAGGGGCCTTCGAGATGTCCGCGCCAGGCGGCCGCGCCGCCCGCGACGAGTCCGGCCGCGACCAGCGTGGCGATGATGCTCTTGGATTTCATGCGTCCTCCAGTCGGAATGAATTCGGCGGGGCGATCGAGCCCCGATGACTGGAAAGTCTGGAAGGGTCCGCTTAAGCCGGACTTAAGGAAGATTTACCAGCGAATTCCCCGGCCCCTGGACCGTCGGCAGCGTCACCCTCACGCGCAGCCCCGTCCCGGCATCGCGATCGAGAAGCTCCACCCGCCCGCGATGCCGCTCGGCGATGCGGCGCACGATGGCCAACCCGAGGCCGCTGCCGCCCGCGGCGGCGCCCTCGCCGCGATAGAAGCGATCGAACACGCGCGCGCGCTCCGCTTCCGGGATGCCGGGGCCCGTGTCCTCGACCTCGAGGAACGCTTCGTTCCCCGCTCGACCGGCGCGCACGATCACCTCGCCATGCTCCGTATAGCGGATGGCGTTGTCGACCAGGTTCTCGAGGAGCGCGCGCAGGGCATCGCGATCGCCGTGCACGACCGCGGGGCCCGCGGCATCCGCCGCGATGGCGAGCCCCCGCGCCGAGGCGGCGGGCTCCTGCGAATGCGCCACGCTCCTCG
>DASUXK010000151.1:0-3034 GCA_036377935.1 Usitatibacter sp. | reverse complement strand
TCGGTGTGGGTGAACCTCGACATTCCCGAGGCGCTCGCGGGGGCGGTCGTGCCCGGCGCGCCGATCCGCGCGACCGTGCCTGCGTATCCCGGCGAGACGTTCGCCGGCAAGATCTCGGCGGTGCTGCCCGAGGTGAACGCGGCGACGCGGACGCTGCGCGCGCGCGTGGAGCTCGCCAACCCCGGAGCGAGGCTCAAGCCCGGGATGTTCGCGACGGTCTCCATCGCGCCGCGCGCCGCGCGCGAGGCGGTGCTCGTGCCGAGCGAGGCGGTGATCGTCACCGGCGAGCGGTCGATCGTCATCGTCGATCGCGGCGAGGGGCGCTTCGAGCCGGTGGAAGTGAAGACGGGAGGCGAAGCCGGGGGCAGGACCGAGATCCTCGCGGGCATCGGGGCGGGGACGAAGGTGGTCGCGTCGGGGCAGTTCCTGATCGATTCCGAGGCGAGCCTGCGCGGCGTCGAACGGCGCATGGCCGCGCCTGCGCTCGGGCCGGAAACACAGGGAACCCGGGTGAAAAAGGAGGGCGCGGAGCAAGCCGGCGAAGGGGTTCATCGTGCCCGTGGACGCGTGGAGAGAGTGGGAGACGATGGAACGATCACGATCTCCCACGGGCCGGTGCCGGAGCTCCAGTGGCCCGCGATGACGATGGAGTTCGAGGCGCCGGCGGATCTCGCCAAGGGCGTGAAGGCGGGCGATCCGGTCGCGTTCGAGTTCACGGGCCACGACGGCGCGTACCGGATCACGCGCATCGCGCGCGAGGCGGGAGGCGCATCGTGATCGCCAAAGTCATCCGCTGGTCGCTCGCGAACCGCTTCCTCGTGCTGCTCGCGGCGGTGGGCGTGGCCGCGTGGGGCGCGTGGTCGATGCTGCGCACGCCGCTCGACGCGCTTCCCGACCTCTCCGACGTGCAGGTGATCATCCGCACGAGCTATCCCGGCCAGGCGCCGCGCGTGGTCGAGGACCAGGTCACCTATCCCCTCACGACGACGATGATGTCGGTGCCCGGCGCGAAGACGGTGCGCGGGTATTCGTTCTTCGGCGATTCGTTCGTGTACGTGATCTTCGAGGACGGCACCGACCTCTACTGGGCGCGCTCGCGCGTGCTCGAATACCTGAACCAGGTCCAGTCGCGCCTGCCCGCGCAGGCCAAGGCCTCGCTCGGGCCCGATGCGACCGGCGTGGGCTGGATCTACGAGTACGCGCTCGTCGACCGCACCGGCCGCCACGACCTCGGGCAGCTGCGCGCGCTGCAGGACTGGTTCCTCAAGTACGAGCTGAAGAGCGTGCCCGACGTGGCGGAGGTCGCGACCGTGGGCGGCATGGTGCGCCAGTACCAGGTGGTGCTGGATCCCGACCGGTTGCGCGCGTACGGCATCTCGCACGCGAAGGTGATCGAGGCGATCGGCAACGCCAACCGCGAGGCGGGCGGCGCGGTGCTCGAGATGGGCGAGGCGGAGTACATGGTCCGCTCCAACGGCTACCTGCGCACGCTCGACGATTTCCGCGCCATTCCGCTCTCGGTGGGCGAGAACGGCACGCCCGTGACGCTGGGCGATGTGGCGCGCGTGCAGGTGGGCCCGGAGATGCGCCGCGGCATCGCGGAGCTCGACGGCGAGGGCGAGGTCGTGGGCGGCGTGATCGTCATGCGCTCCGGTCGCAACGCGCTCGCCACGATCGAGGCGGTGAAGGCGAAGCTGGAATCGCTGAAGGCGGGATTGCCGAAGGGCGTCCAGATCGTGCCGACGTACGACCGCTCGCAGCTGATCGAGGCCTCGGTCGCGAACCTGCGGCACAAGCTCCTCGAGGAATTCCTGGTCGTCGCGATCGTGTGCTTCGTGTTCCTGCTGCACCTGCGCTCCTCGCTGGTGGCGATCGTGGCGCTGCCGCTCGGCGTGCTCGCCGCGTTCGGCGTGATGCGCGCGCAGGGCATCAACGCGAACATCATGTCGCTGGGCGGCATCGCGATCGCCGTGGGCGCGATGGTCGACGCGGCGATCGTGATGATCGAGAACGCGCACCGGCACCTGGAGAGATGGAGGCATGAAAACATGTCCCTTTCCCCCGTGTCCCAAGGCAGAGGGAGCCATGCGATTCCCGACACGGTCCGCTGGCAGCTGGTCGGCGAGGCCGCGGTGGAAGTCGGCCCCGCGCTCTTTTTCAGCCTGCTCGTGATCACGCTCTCCTTCATCCCGATCTTCACGCTCCAGGCGCAGGAGGGGCGGCTCTTCGCGCCGCTCGCGTTCACGAAGACGTATGCGATGGCCGCCGCCGCCGGCATCTCGGTGACGCTGGTACCCGTGCTCATGGGCTACCTCATCCGCGGGCGCATCCGCGACGAGGCGGCGAATCCGGTGAACGTGCGGCTCATGGCGTGGTACCGGCCGCTGCTCGCGAAGGTCCTCGCGCGGCCCTGGACGGCGATCGTGCTCGCGGTCGTTGCGGTGCTGCTCACCGCGTGGCCCGTCTCGCGCCTCGGCGGCGAGTTCCTGCCGCCGCTCGACGAGGGCGACCTGCTCTACATGCCGAGCGCGCTGCCGGGGCTTTCCGCGGCGAAGGCTTCGGAGCTGCTGCAGCAGACGGACCGCATGATCCGCCAGGTGCCGGAGGTGGCGCGCGTGTTCGGCAAGGCGGGGCGCGCGGAGAGCGCCACGGACCCCGCGCCGCTCGAGATGTTCGAGACCACGATCCGGTTCAAGCCGAGGAGCGAGTGGCGCCCGGGCATGACGATGGCGAAGCTCGTCGACGAGCTCGACCGCACGGTGAAGGTGCCGGGCCTCGCGAACCTGTGGGTGCCGCCGATCCGGAACCGCATCGACATGCTCGCAACCGGCATCAAGAGCCCGGTGGGGGTGAAGGTGTCGGGGCCGGATCTCGCGGAGCTCGACCGCATCGCGCGGGAAGTGGAAAACGCGGTGAAGGCCGTGCCGGGCGTGACCTCGGCCATCGCGGAGCGCCTCACCGGCGGGCGCTACGTGGACATCGCGATCGATCGCCACGCGGCCGCGCGCTACGGGCTCAACGTGGCCGACGTGCA
>DASUXK010000150.1:0-6251 GCA_036377935.1 Usitatibacter sp. | reverse complement strand
ACACCATGGCAAAGGGCAAGTTCGAGCGTACGAAACCCCACGTGAACGTGGGCACGATCGGTCACGTGGACCACGGCAAGACCACGCTGACGGCGGCGATCACGACGGTGCTGTCGAGGAAGTTCGGGGGCGAGGCGAAGGCCTACGACCAGATCGACAACGCGCCGGAGGAGAAGGCGCGTGGGATCACGATCAACACGGCGCACGTGGAGTACGAGACGGCCAACCGCCACTACGCGCACGTGGACTGCCCGGGCCACGCCGACTACGTGAAGAACATGATCACGGGGGCGGCGCAGATGGATGGTGCGATCCTGGTGGTGTCGGCGGCCGACGGGCCGATGCCGCAGACGCGCGAGCACATCCTGCTGGCGCGCCAGGTGGGGGTGCCCTACATCGTGGTGTACCTGAACAAGGCGGACATGGTCGACGACAAGGAGCTCCTGGAGCTCGTCGAGGTGGAGGTCCGCGAGCTTTTGTCGAAGTACCAGTTTCCGGGGGACAAGACGCCGATCGTGATCGGCTCGGCGCTGAAGGCGCTGGAGGGTGACCAGGGCGAGCTGGGCGAGCCCTCGATCCTGAAGCTGGCCGAGGCGCTCGACAGCTACATCCCGACGCCGGAGCGGGCGATCGACGGCGCCTTCCTGATGCCGGTGGAGGACGTGTTCTCGATCTCGGGCCGGGGCACGGTGGTGACCGGGCGCGTGGAGCGCGGGATCGTCAAGGTGGGCGAGGAGCTGGAGATCGTGGGCCTGAAGCCGACGACGAAGACGGTGTGCACGGGCGTGGAGATGTTCAGGAAGCTGCTCGACCAGGGGCAGGCGGGCGACAACATCGGGGTGCTGCTGCGCGGCACCAAGCGCGAGGAGGTGGAGCGCGGGCAGGTGCTGGCGCGGCCGGGCTCGATCACGCCGCACACGAAGTTCGAGTGCGAGGTGTACGTGCTTTCGAAGGAGGAGGGCGGGCGCCACACGCCGTTCTTCAACGGCTACCGGCCGCAGTTCTACTTTCGCACGACGGACGTGACGGGCTCGCTGGAGCTGCCGGCGGGCACGGAGATGGTGATGCCGGGCGACAACATCAAGATGACGGTGACGCTGATCGCGCCGATCGCCATGGAAGACGGGCTTCGCTTCGCCATCCGCGAGGGCGGGCGCACCGTCGGCGCCGGCGTGGTGAGCAAGATCCTCGAGTAGCAGGCGTTGCAGAACTAGGCCAGTAGCTCAATTGGCAGAGCGGCGGTCTCCAAAACCGCAGGTTGGGGGTTCGAGACCCTCCTGGCCTGCCCCCCGCGGCAGGAAAACGGACATCTAGGGAATGGCGGAACGAATCAAGATCGCGATCGCGGCGCTCATCGCCGTGGGGGGCTTCGTGGCCTTCTACTGGCTCGGCGACCGCGCGCTCGTGCTGCGCCTCGGCGCGCTGCTCGGGGCGCTCGCGCTGGCCGTGGTCGTCATGTGGTTCACGGAGGCGGGGCGCGCCTTCGCCGCGTTCTCCCGCGAGTCGTGGGAGGAGGCCAAGCGGGTCGTCTGGCCCACGCGCAAGGAGACCCTGCAGACCACGGCGGTGGTGTTCGCCTTCGTGTTCACGATGGCGCTCTTCCTGTGGCTCGTGGATACCGGCCTGCTCTGGATCACCGAGAAGCTGCTCGGGCAGGGAGGCTGAGGACCATGACCATGCGTTGGTACGTCGTGCACGCCTACTCCGGGCAGGAGAAGAGCATCCAGCAGGCGCTCCTCGAGCGCATCAAGCGCTCGGGCATGCAGGACAAGTTCGGGCAGGTGCTGGTGCCCACCGAGGAAGTCGTGGAGATGAAGCAGGGCGCGAAGGCGATCAGCGAGCGCCGCTTCTTCCCCGGCTACATCCTCGTGCAGATGGACATGACGGACGAGACGTGGCACCTGGTGAAGAGCACGCCCAAGGTCACCGGCTTCATCGGCGGCTCGGCGATGCGTCCCACGCCCATCTCGGACAAGGAAGTGGAGAACATCCTCCACCAGGTGCAGGAAGGCGTGGAAAAGCCCAAGCCGAAGGTCCTCTTCGAGGTGGGCGAATCGGTGCGCGTGACGGAAGGCCCGTTCACGGACTTCAACGGCACCGTGGAGGAAGTGAACTACGAAAAGAGCAAGATCCGCGTCTCGGTGCTGATCTTCGGCCGCGCGACGCCGGTGGAGCTCGATTTCGGGCAGGTCGAGAAGGCCTGATCAACCGGGGAGAGCTCGTCGAATCGAGCTCGCTTGAACCCACAGGAGACTCATCGTGGCAAAGAAAGTCGTCGGACTCATCAAGCTGCAGGTGCCGGCGGGCAAGGCGAACCCCTCGCCGCCCATCGGACCCGCGCTCGGCCAGCGCGGCCTGAACATCATGGAGTTCTGCAAGGCGTTCAACGCCCAGACCCAGAAGATGGAGCCGGGCCTCATGCTGCCCGTCGTCATCACGGCGTACGCGGACAAGAGCTTCACGTTCGTGCTCAAGTCGCCGCCGGCCACGGTGCTCATCAAGAAGGCGCTCAAGCTCGACAAGGGCAGCCCGAAGCCGCACACCGACAAGGTGGGCAAGCTCACGCGCAAGCAGGCCGAGGAGATCGCGAAGACCAAGCAGCCGGACCTCACCGCCGCGGACATGGATGCCGCGGTGCGCACGATCGCCGGCAGCGCCCGCAGCATGGGCGTGGAAGTGGAGGGCATCTGACATGGCGAAGGCCTCCAAGCGGGTGCAGAAGATCGTCGGGCTCGTGGACCGCACCAAGGTGTACGAGCTGCAGGCGGCGCTCGAGCTGGTGAAGAAGACCGCGACGGCGAAGTTCGACGAGTCGGTCGACGTCGCGGTGAACCTCGGCATCGACGCGAAGAAATCCGACCAGGTGGTGCGCGGGAGCGTCGTGCTGCCGCGCGGCACCGGCAAGACGGTGCGCGTGGCCGTGTTCGCGCAGGGCGCCAACGCCGAGAAGGCGAAGGCGGCGGGCGCGGACATCGTCGGCTTCGACGACCTCGCCGAGAAGGTGAAGGGCGGCTTCATGGACTTCGACGTCGTGATCGCCACGCCGGACGCGATGAAGGTCGTGGGCCCGCTGGGCCAGGTGCTCGGGCCGCGCGGCCTGATGCCGAACCCCAAGGTGGGCACGGTCACCGCGAACGTCGAGGAAGCCGTGAAGAACGCCAAGGGCGGCCAGGTGCAGTACCGGGCGGACAAGGCGGGCATCGTGCAGTGCACGATCGGCCGCGCCTCCTTCCCGGTCGACGCCCTCGCCGAGAACCTCGAGGCGCTGATCGGCGCGATCAACAAGGCGAAGCCCGCCACGACCAAGGGCGTGTACCTGAAGAAGGTCTCGGTCTCGAGCACGATGGGCGTGGGTATCCGCATCGACCAGGGCATGTTCGCCGGCGGGACGCCGGCGCAGGCGTAAGGAAATGAAATGGGTCCCCGCCCGCGCGGGGATTCCCGCCCCGCCGATCGAAGGATCGTGACGGGCTCGAACTTTGGGCCGCAGCCGCCGCAAGGGCTGCGGGTTATCAAAGACCGTAGGCGTCGACAAGCAGCGACTTAATCGAGGGAGCGCATCCCCGAAGCCTACGCAGATGGCGAACCCAAGACAGGCTTTCCCGCGCGAGCGGGCTCCTGACGAAAGGTCGCTAGGAATGGCGAAGCCGAGCGCGAGCGGAGCCGAGCCGAAGAGACAGGAGAAGGACCTTGAGTCTCAATCTTGAAGGCAAGAAGGAAGTCGTGGCGGAAGTCTCCGCGCGGCTCGCCAAGGCACAGGCCGTCGTTCTGGCCGAGTACCGCGGCCTGCCCGTCGAGGACATCACGCAGCTGCGCTCGCAGGCGCGCGCCGCCGGCGTCTACCTTCGCGTGCTGAAGAACACCCTCGCACGCCGCGCGGTCCAGGGGACCCCGTTCGAGAAGCTGGCCGACCAGATGTCCGGCCCGCTCGCGTACGGCATCTCCGACGACCCCGTGGCCGCCGCGAAGGTGCTCCACACGTACGCGAAAGGCAACGAGAAGCTCGTCATCAAGGGCGGCATGCTGCCCAACAACCTGATGACGGCGAAGGAGGTCGGAGTCCTGGCCACCATGCCCAGCCGCGAGGAGCTGCTCGCCACGCTGATGGGCACGATGCAGGCGCCGATCGCCAAGTTCGTGCAGACGCTGAACGAGGTGCCCGGCAAGTTCGTGCGCACCGTGGCCGCCGTCCGCGACCAGAAGGAGAAGGCCGCGGCCTGATCCCCACGACACCATTTGAACATCTGATACAGGAGCCCCATCTATCATGGCTATCGCCAAGCAGGACATCCTCGACGCGATCGGCAACATGTCGGTCCTCGAGCTCTCGCAGCTCATCAAGGACATGGAAGAGAAGTTCGGCGTCTCCGCCGCCGCCGCCACCGTGGCGGTCGCGGCCCCGGGCGCGGGCGGCGGCGCGGCCGCCCCGGCCGAGGAGAAGACCGAGTTCACCGTGATCCTCGTCGCCGCCGGCGAGAACAAGGTGAACACCATCAAGGCCGTGCGCGAAGTGACGAGCCTGGGCCTGAAGGAGGCCAAGGACCTCGTCGACGGCGCGCCGAAGCCCGTCAAGGAAGGCGTGAGCAAGGCCGACGCCGAGGCGATCAAGAAGAAGATCGAAGAGGCCGGCGCCAAGGTGGAGATCAAGTAGACGGAGATGGAGCGGAAGGGCCCGGCCCTTCCGCTCGTCGCCGGCAACGGCGTTCGAATGGACCGGAATGTCGGCGGGATGTTGGTGTGGCGGGTTGGCCGGCCGCTCAACGCCTTCCCGTGCATGGACCGGAAAATCGCTTGGCCGGGCGTTGATCCGGCGGAATCTGTCCCAATGTAGAAGTGTTCGGCTTTTTGTTCGATGGTGTTGAGCGGTCGCCTTGGGGGCGAGTCACGAAAAGCCTCCTTCGGTCCGCTCCAACTGCCTTCCCAGAGCTCAAATCGAAGCGCCGCTGCGCTTCGATTTGAGTTCTCTGAAGCGACTGCAGAGAACGGGTTTGGTCGGGCCGTCCGAGTCCTCCCGAAGCGTGGGGGGCGACCCCGGATGGCTGTCCGCCAGCGGCTCGTAGGGGCGAGCCACCAGGCCACTTGAGCGCCAGTCGGGTGCATGTACAGGCTCGTCCGGGATCCCCTCGCCGCAGCACGATCGGGCCCCGCTCGTCCCTGATTTCCGGAGCCCCCATGACCTACTCTTTCACCGAGAAGAAGCGCATCCGCAAGAGCTTCGCCAAGCGCGCGGCCGTGCTGGATGTGCCGTTCCTCCTCGCCACCCAGATCAATTCCTACGCGGAGTTCCTGCAGGCGGAGGCGCCCGCGGACGGGCGCAAGATGGTCGGCCTGCAGTCGGCCTTCTCCTCCGTGTTCCCGATCTCGAGCCACTCGGGCAACGCCCGGCTCGAGTTCGTGAGCTACGGCCTCGGCGAGCCGCCCTTCGACGTGGTCGAGTGCCAGCAGCGCGGACTCACGTTCGCGAGCCCCCTGCGCGCGAAGGTACGCCTCACGATCATGGATCGCGAGGCTTCCAAGCCGACCGTGAAGGAGGTGAAGGAGCAGGAGGTGTACATGGGCGAGATCCCGCTCATGACCCGCAACGGCTCCTTCATCATCAACGGCACCGAGCGCGTCATCGTCTCCCAGCTGCACCGCTCGCCGGGCGTGTTCTTCGAGCACGACCGCGGCAAGACGCACTCGTCCGGCAAGCTCCTCTTCTCCGCCCGCGTGATCCCCTACCGCGGCTCCTGGCTCGACTTCGAGTTCGATCCCAAGGACTACCTCTACTTCCGCGTCGACCGCCGCCGCAAGATGCCGGTGACGGTCCTGCTGAAGGCCCTCGGCTACACCCCCGAGCAGATCCTCGAGCAGTTCTTCTCGTTCGACACGTTCCACGTGACGAAGAAGGGCGTCGAGTTCGAGGTGGTGCCCGAGCGCCTGCGCGGCGAGATCGCCCGCTTCGACATCGTGAGCAAGGCGGGCAAGGTGATCGTGCAGAAGGACAAGCGCATCACCGTGAAGCACATCCGCGACATGGAGTCGGCGGGGCTGAAGAAGCTCTCCGTGGATCCCGACTTCCTCGTCGGGCGCACCCTCGCGAAGAACCTGGTCAACAAGGAGACCGGCGAGGTCGTCGCGAACGCGAACGAGGAGATCACCGAGGCCGTGCTCAAGAAGATCCTCGACGCGGGCGTCGAGGAGGTGAAGACGATCTACACGAACGACCTGGACCAGGGCCCGTACATCTCGCAGACGCTGCGCATCGACGA
>DASUXK010000149.1:0-10257 GCA_036377935.1 Usitatibacter sp. | reverse complement strand
GCTCACGTTGTATGCGATAGGTGAATCGGCGATTCCATCCGTCGGTGGCGTCGGTCTCACTCAGTCCAAGTGATGCCCAAGGGACGACACCGTGTTGCACGGTGTTGGCGCCATTCACATTGCACTGACCAGTCGCAGAATCTCGCCTCTCAACGCCAGCATTGGTCAAACCCGTCGCAATCCGCCCATCCGCCGGACAAGGCAACCTCTTCTGCTGCATCACGAACTGCACGATCGCGGCATCGATCGCCGCCATGCGTGTCGTCGTAGTGGAAAGGCGTTGTGAAGCGGAGAGCGCGGTCGTCACCGCAGCGGCCATCGCGACCACGACGCCGAGGATGAACAGCACCACCACGATCTCGATGAGCGTGAAGCCGCGCACGGGGCGCGGGGATCGGGGGCCGTCGATGGGGGTCGCCATGGGCGGTAGATGATACCGTCCGGAAGGCGCAACGAGGGTTAGCGGCCGATGTGCGGTGGGGATTGGGGGAGGAACGGCGCCGCTACCCTACCCCGGCCCTCTCCGAGGGGAGAGGGAGAAACTCAGTTCAGCACCATCCGAACCACATCCAGCCCCTCGGCGTAGGGGACGCCGATGATGCGGCCCTGGACGTGGGCGTGCTCGCGGTACATCTCGGTGTCGAGGCCGCGGCCGCCGAACTGGCTCGCGTGGGCGGTGATGGAGTGCATCTTGGCATCGATGGTCTCGGTCACGTCCACGTAGGCGCGCGGATGGAACTGCACCGGCACCGGGCGGCAGTTGGTCGGGTGGTACGAGAAGAAATCGAAGTACGCGAGGCGTTGCGTGGGCAGGCACGCGTTGTACACCAGCAGGTGGTCGTTGTGGAAATCGACGCTGCTGTGGGTGAGCACCGCGGCCGGCGAGTATTCGTGCACCACGCCATCGAGCAGGCTCACCAGGTCGCACGTCTTCAGGTCCTCGATGCGCGTGGGGCCGTCGTCCACCAGCAGCTTCAGCTCGCAGCCGAGGATCTCCGCGCCGCGCTTCGCCTCGGCGAGGCGCACCTCGTAGTCCCTCGGGATGGAAACCACGCACATCACCACGTGCGCGCCGCTGCGCCGCAGCTTGGCGAGCGTCCCGCCAACCCCGATCTCGAGGTCGTCGGGATGCGCCCCGACGGCGACGACCGTCTTTCCGGCATAGCGGTCCGGAAGGGGTTGGACGGCCGGCCGCACCTCGGTCTCGCAAGCTCGCTTCATGGGGTCCTCGCTTCCTCGCTCTGCCAGGCAGGCGTCCGGTAGAGGTACAACGTGAAATCGTTCGGCAGGTAGTTGTGCTCGAGCCGCACCGCCGGCGTGAGCGCGAGCGCCGCATTGAGCGCCTTCGCCGGCTCCACGTAGATGCGCCCGTCCACCTGCCGGTCGTAGGCGGCGCTCAGGAAATTCACCGCCATGCCGATGCGGCACCAGCCGAACATGCGCTCGAGCGTCGGCACGATGCGCTCGCGCGCGCCGGGCGAATCGAGGCCGAAGAGCCCGCTCGCCACCAGGTAGTCGTAGGCCTGGTCGGGCTCGTGGTCGAGCACGTCGCCCGCGATGAAGCGCCCCGCGCCCGGGGGAAACCGCTCCTCGCAGCGCTCGATCATGGGTTCGCACACGTCGAGCCCCGTATACATCGGATGGATGTCGCGCTCGACGAGGAACGCGAGGAAATCGCCGAAGCCGCATCCCGCGTCGAGCACGCTGCGCCCGGCGAAGTCGCCGAGGGCGAGCAGCGCCTCGAAACGCTTCTCCTGGGAGGAACGGTTGCGGAAGCCCAGGCCCCGGTGGTCGAAGCCGTAGCGCCGGACCTTGTCCTCGTACCAGCGCGCGGCGTGCTCAGGCTGCGACGAGCGCATCGCTTCCCACCGCCGAAGGCCACGCCACCTCGCGGCTCGCGGAGCCGCAGTTGAACAGCAGGTCCAGCACCGAAAGGCCGGGAATGAACGGCGCGTCGCCGCATTGCGGATACGTGGGGTGGCGAAACTCCTGCCACACCACGCCCATGTTCGCTTCGGTGAACGCGTCGCGGTCGAGATAGCCGCGCGAGCCGCCCATGCCGCCGAGGAATGCACTCGCGCCCACCTTCTTGCAGACGTTCAGCAGCAGATCCGAGCGCTGCCCCTCGACGCCGAGTTCGGAGCTCCTGACCATGCGCGTGCGGATCCCGAGCGCCTCGCGGGCGAACTCCAGCGTGGCGATGTCGAGGTCCACGAGCTTCTCCCAGCGCGTCTCGAAGATCTCCTTCAGCCGCGGCGCGTACTCGTCGAAGTGCGGCGCCTTGCGGTACGCGTATCGCAGCGTTGCGAAGCTGTTCGGCCCCCACCATCGCTCGGTCCCCGGCGCAGGATTGTCCACGCGCTTCTCGACAATGCGTTCCTTCTGCGACAGTTGTACGACGGGGACCGTGAGCCACTTCGACTGGTCCTCCAGCCGGATGAGCGTGCGGTTCTGGTAGTTGCGGCGCTCGAACTGCACGTGGTCGAGCAGCACGAAGAGGTCCGCCTGCACCATGCGATCGAAGTAGCCCAGCCACGGAAAGAAGGTCGGCTGGTGGATGGCGACGAGCATGGGTACCTCCGGGTAGGTCGATGGCTGCAGGCTAAGCGGCCAATCTTTCCCCCCATGTCCGCGGCCGTGGTCCGGATGGACCACTTTGTGGCTGCGCAGCGTCGCGCCCTCGTATTCCGGCGCACCTAGAGTGGCGGAACGTCCTACATCCGCTCGCCCGCCATGGCCACTCCCGTCCGCGCCCTGCCCTCGCCGTTCGAACCCGGCCACGTGCCCGTCCTGCTGCTGGGCGGCGTGAACCTCGTGCGGTGCCTGGGCCTCGCCGGCATCCCGGTGGTCGTGGCTTCCGCCGATCCGGCGGAGCCCGCCTTCGCATCCCGCCACTGCCGCTTCACGGCCGTGCTTCCGCCCTACGACCATCGCGAGGCGATCGATCGCCTCGTGGCGGTCGGCGAGCGGATGCGCAACTACGCTGGAAGGCGCGTGCCGCTCATGTGCGGCAGCGACGACGGGCTGAAGCTCCTTTACGCCCATCGAACGCGACTCTCGCGCCACTTCCGCATGCTCCTCACCGACGCGCCGATCGCCGACGCCCTGCTCGACAAGGCGCGCTTCCAGGCCTTCGCCGTGAGCCGTTGCCTGCCGGTGCCGCGCGAGTACCAGTGGGACGGCATCGGCGCGGCGGCGCTTCGCGATGCGCCCACCGAGGTGCTCGTGAAGCCGCGGACCAAGCTGGACTGGCACGGATCGAACCTCCATTCGCGCCTCTTCCCCGATGGCGGCAAGGCGCGCATCTTCGCCACCGGCG
This sequence comes from Usitatibacter sp., assembly GCA_036377935.1. Lineage (GTDB taxonomy): Bacteria > Pseudomonadota > Gammaproteobacteria > Burkholderiales > Usitatibacteraceae > Usitatibacter. The sequence continues at coordinate 6,938 of DASUXK010000149.1, read as the reverse complement.
CCGAGGCCATGGCCGATCCCGTGGTCGCCCTCTTCCACGACCAGCTCGCCTTCCAGGAATACATCCCGGGGGACGACGGGTCGCTATGGTCCTTCCACGGCTTCGCCGACGAGCAGGGCGACGTGCTCGCGGGATTCGTCGGCCGCAAGATCCGCACCGACCCGCCGCTCACGGGCGAAAGCGCGTTCATCGAGCTCGCGGAGGAAGAGTCGCTCGCCGCGCTCGGGCGCGAGATCGCCGGGCGCCTGCCGCTCAAGGGCCCGTTCAAGATGGATTTCAAGCGCGACCCGCGCGACGGCCGCTGGCTGCTCCTCGAGATCAACGCGCGCTACAACCTCTGGCACTACCTCGGCGCGCGAAACGGCGTGAACCTCATGCGCGTCGCCTACGATTACCTGCTCGAGGGCAAGCGCCCCGAGCCCGAGCGAGCGCGGCGCACCTACCGCTGGCTCGCGCTGGACAACGACTTCCGGGCGTTCCGCGTGCTGCACGGGCGCGGCGAGCTCTCGTGGCCGCGTTGGCTCGCCTCGATCGCGTTCTCGCGCAACGTCTGCAACCTCTTCGCGTGGAGCGACCCGGGCCCGTGGCTGCGCTTCTGGCGCACGCGCATCGGGCGCAAGGCCGCCCGTGCCCCCGGCTGGGTCGTCGAGCTCGTGCGCCAATGGCTCTCTACGGCGTCCTAGGCGACATCCACGGCAACCGCGAGGCCCTCGAGGCCGCGCTGCAACGCCTCGATGCCTGCGGCGCCGAGCGCCTGCTCTGCGTGGGCGACCTGGTGGGCTACAACGCGGACGGCGACGCATGCGTGGCGATCCTGCGCGAGCGCGGCGCGCTGTGCATCGCGGGCAACCACGACCTCATCGGCACGGGCCTGCTCGGCTTCGAGCGCTGCTCCAACAAGGCGATGCATTCGCTCAAGCGCACGCGCCGTGCGCTCGCCAGGGAGACCGCGAGCGAGCTGCGCTCCCTGCCCGCGCACCGGATGCTGGAGGGCTCGATCCTCCTCACCCACGGCGGCGTGCGGGACGTCCAGCAGTACATGACGCAGCCGCGCCACCTCCTCGAGAACGCGGCGTACTTGCGCGAGGATTTCCCGGCGGCGCGCGTGTGCTTCTTCGGCCACACGCACGAGCAGCGCGTCTTCGAGGTGGACGGCGAGGCGGTGGCGGAGATCACCGCGGAGCGCGTGCGCCTGCGCCGCGACCGCCTCCACTTCGTCAATCCGGGCTCGGTGGACGCCTCGCGCAAGCGCGCCGACAAGCTCGCCGAATGCGCGGTCTTCGACAGCGCGTCGTGGGAGATCGCATTCCACCGCGTGCCCTACGACGACGCCGCGACCGAGGAAAAGGCCGCCGCCCAGGGCTATCGCATCGATCGCTGGCGCGACCGCCTCTACGACTGGCAGCGTCGCGTCGTCGGCCCGCGCCAGGTCGATGCCTCGTGAGCCGCGCTATTCCCGGAATCCGTCGCTCGTCGATCGGTCTGCCGGGGCGGATCGGGCGTGCGCGGAACGGTGCCTGTTCCTGCGCTCTTCTTCGCGCCTGGCCTCCTCGCGTTTCCCCTCCTCGCGCTTCTTGAGGTCGCGGTCGCGCACGACGTAGGTCCCTACGGCGCAACCGGCGGCCGCGCCGAGGATGGGGTGGTCTCCGAGCAGCTTTCCGCCGACGCCGCCCGCGGCACCGCCGACGAGGCAGCCCTTCTCGTTCTTCCCGAGCGCATGCCCGGCGAGGGGCGCGGCGGCGAGCGCGATGCCGGCGACGAGCGCGGTCCAGTTGGCACGCATGGTCCATTCCTCCTTCCGATCCGTTGCCTTCAAGGGTCGCGGGAGAGGCGCCATGCGTCCAGCGGCGGATGCCGCGCCGCGCCGTGGGACTGCGGCCGACAGGTGCGGCGGATTACCGTGCGTTAATTTATAATCGGCCCGTGGAAACCGCTCGCGCACCCGATCTCCCATGACCGCCGCCCCCTGGAACGAAAGGCTGCGCGTGGCCGCCACCGAGGAGGAGGTGGTCGAGCTCGCCAACCGATACGTGCGCAGCCTCGAGAGCTTCGAGGTGGCGATGCTGCCCGCGCGCTGCCGTCCCCGGGCGATGCTGTGCGCGCACGACGTCTCGACCTACGCCTTCGAGCTGCTGGGCCACTACTGCGAGGCCAGCGACGCCTCGGCGCGCCTGGTGCAGGGGCTCGCGGTGTTCTTCACCGCAGCGGCCACGCGGCTCTCGGAGATCGTGAGCGATACGAACGTCCGCGAGGCGGGCGCGCGCCGCCCTGCCTGAGGGCGGCCTTCAGCCCTCGCCGTATCGCTGCACGCGCTCGCGCAGCGCCTCGATCTGGGCCCAGAGCTCGGCGCGCTCGCCCGGATCGATCGGGATGCGCGCCATCGACGCGACGATGCCCTCGATGCGCGTGCCGAGGAATGCCTGGATGCCGCCGCGCACGCGGTTGTCCGCCGCGATCTCCGCGTGGTCGAGGAGCGAGGCCGCGAGCGTGAGCTGGTTGCGCATCTGGCGCACGCACACCCGGATGGATTTGAGCACCACCCCGTGCACCTCCGGGCTCATCACCTTGAGGAGCTCCATCGGCTCGGTGCTCTTCGGCACCCAGGCATCGAAGCCCGCCTGGGCGATGCGCATCCGGTCGGCGGCGAGCGCCGTCGCCGTGAAGGCGACCATCCGCAGCTCGGAGCCGAACTTGCGGCGCAGCTCGCGCGCCGCTTCGTAGCCCGAGACCACCGGCATTTCCGTGTCCATGACGATCGCGCGCGGTCGCAGCCGCTCGGCGAGCGCGATGGCCTCGCGCCCGTCGTAGGTGGAGCTGGCCTCCACGCCGTGGCGATTCAGGAGCGACGCGATCGAATCCGCGGCGGTGCGGTCCGGGTCGGCGACGAGCACGGAGTACGTTGCGGCCATGGCAGGCGGCCTCTTCGCGAAAGACTTGCTTTTCGCTATTTTCGCACCAACCGCTTGCCTCGGGCTTAATGCACATAAACCCGCGTCACGGAAAATTTCCGGCGCGGGAAGCCACTGACGGGATGGGAACCTGGCGGAGAGGGTGGGATTCGAACCCACGTCACGGTAGAACCGTGAACCGGATTTCGAGTCCGGCGCTTTCGACCACTCAGCCACCTCTCCGGCGACGATCGAAAGGGGGAGATTCTAGCAGCTTTGCTAAGCTCTCCGCTTTTTCCCCACACCGCCGATGCGAATTCCCGCCTGGAATCCCGATGCCGCCGCGCGCGATCCGAAGCTGGTCGAGGCGATCCTCGCCCGCCGCGGCGGGCGCTTCCTCAACCTCGATCTCGCGCTCCTGTGGAGCGAGCCGCTCGCGCGCGGCTGGAACGCGTTCATCGGCGCCGTGCGCCGCGAGATGGCGCTCGACGCGCGCGTGCGCGAGATCGCGATCTGCACCGTCGCGCGGCTGACCGGCGCCGACTACGAGTTCACGCACCATTGGCCCGAGTACGTGAAGGCGGGCGGCGACGACCGGCTGCGCGCGAAGCTGGACGATCCGCTGCGCGCCGCCGACGACCCCGCCTTCGGCGCGGACGAGCGCCTCGCGATCCGCTATGCCGCCGCCATGACGCGCGACGTGAAGGTCCCCGACGCGCTCTTCGCGCAAGTGCGCGCCCGGTGGAGCGAGACCGAGGTGGTCGAGCTCACCGCGGCGATCGCCGCCTACAACATGGTGGCGCGCCTGCTCGTCGCGCTCGAGGTGGAGAACGAGAGGCGATGAGCCGCATCGGGGGCGGGCGGTAGAATTCCGTCATGGCACAGAAATACGACGAGCAATCGATCAAGGTCCTCAAGGGACTGGAGCCCGTGCGCGCTCGCCCGGGCATGTACACGCGAACCGACAGCCCGCTGCACATCGTCCAGGAGATCATCGACAACGCGGCCGACGAGGCGCTGGGCGGCCACGCCACGCGCATCACCGTGACGCTGCACCCCGACGGCTCGGTGAGCGTGGACGACGACGGCCGCGGCATCCCCGTGGGCCCGCACCCGGTGGAGAAGGCGCCGACGGTGGAGGTCGTGTACACGCGGCTGCACGCGGGCGGCAAGTTCGACAAGAAGGGCGGCGGCGCGTACGCGTTCTCGGGCGGCCTGCACGGCGTGGGCGTCTCGGTCACCAACGCGCTCTCCAAGCGCCTCGAGGTGAAGGTGAAGCGCGAGGGCGCGGTGCACGAGATCGCCTTCGAGGGCGGCGAGGTCGCCTCGAAGCTGAAGAAGACCGGGAAGGCCGGCCCGCGCGAAACCGGAACCTGGGTGCGCGCGTGGCCGGATCCGAAGTACTTCGACACGCCGCGCGTGAAGCGCTCGGATCTCGAGATGCTGCTGCGCGCGAAGGCGGTGCTCCTTCCCGGGCTCGAGGTGGTGCTCGTCGACGAGATCGGCAAGGAACGCCGCGAGTGGAAGTACGAGGGCGGCCTGAGCGCCTACCTGCGCGAGCGCCTCGCCGATGCCGGCGGCTACGTGAGCCCGATCTTCGCGGGCGAATCCTACTGCGGGGCCGACGACGGCCAGTACGCCGAGGGCGAAGGCGCCGCGTGGGCCATCGCCTGGACGGATTCGGGCGGCGAGGGCGAGTCGTTCGTGAACCTCATTCCCACGCCGCTCGGCGGCACGCACGAGGCGGGACTGCGCCAGGCGGTGTACGAATCGGTGAAGGAGTTCTGCGAGCACCACGAGCTGCTCACGCGCGGGCTCAGCCTGCAGTCGGAGGACGCGTGGAAGCCGCTGCGCTACGTGCTCTCCGCGCGCCTGCTCGACCCGCAGTTCCAGGGGCAGACGAAGGAGCGCCTGTCCTCGCGCGACTCGCTGAAGCTCATCGCCTCGCGCGTGAAGGATCCGCTCGACGCGTGGCTGAACCAGAACGTCGAGGAAGGCAGGAAGATCGCGCAGCTCGCCATCAGCGCCGCGACCGCGCGCCAGAAGGCGGGCAAGATCGTCGAGAAGCGGCGCGCGAGCGGCGTGGCGGTGCTGCCCGGCAAGCTCACGGATTGCGAGTCGCAGGACATGACGAGGAACGAGGTCTTCCTCGTCGAGGGCGATTCCGCGGGCGGCTCCGCGAAGCAGGGCCGCGATCGCCTCTACCAGGCGATCCTGCCGCTCAAGGGCAAGGTGCTCAACACCTTCGAGGTGGACGCGAAGGAGCTCTATGCGAACACCGAGGTGCACGACATCGCGGTGGCGCTCGGCATCGATCCGCACGAGCCCGACGCGCCGGATTCGGTGCTCGACGGGCTGCGCTACGGCAAGGTGATCGTGATGGCGGACGCCGATGTGGACGGCTCGCACATCCAGACGCTGCTCCTCACCCTCTTCTACCGGCACTTCCCCCGGCTCATCGAACGCGGGCACGTGTTCATCGCGCAGGCGCCGCTCTACGCGATCCGCGTGGCGCCCCATGGCAAGGTGAAGGCCGAGCGCCGCCTCTATGCGCTCGACGAGACCGAGCGCGACATGATCGTCGGGAAGCTGAAGGACGAGGGCGTGCGCGACTCGATGATCCACATCGGCCGCTTCAAGGGCCTGGGCGAGATGAATCCCGAGCAGCTGCGCGAGACGACGATGCATCCGGACACGCGTCGCCTGATCGAGATGCGGCTCGCCCGCCCGGAGCGCGAGGCGGCGCACGGCGTCTTCAAGCTGCTGATGGCCAAGGGCGAAGCCGCCGGCCGCCGCGCGTGGATGGAGGAGAAAGGCCACCTCATCGAGGCGGATCTCTGAAGCGCACCCTCGCCCCGGGGAAGGGAGCGCTTCATTCCATCGCCGCGATCATCGCCTCGAGCTGCGCCAGGTCGATGGGCTTCACGAAGTGGTGCAGGAAGCCGGCTTCGAGGGCGCGGCGGCGGTCGGCCTCGAGGCCGTAGCCGGTGACGGCGACGAGGGTCGGCGTGTTCTCCGGGTAGATCGCGCGCAGCCGCTTGGCGAGCTCGTAGCCGTCGAGGTCGGGAAGCCCGATGTCGATCAAGGCGAGGTCGGGGCGCAAGCGCCCGGCCGCTCCGATCGCGCCCAACGCGTCGTGCACCGTGTGGATGCGATGCCCGCGCTGGCGCAGCGCCTCGCCGAGCGTCGCGGCCGCATCCTCGTTGTCGTCCACGAGCAGGATCTCGCGCGGCCGGATCGCCGCGGCCGGGGACGGTTGCTTCGAGGATGAAGGCGGCACGGAATCGGGTCGGCAGGCGTCGGCCGCGGGCAACTCGACGGTGAACTCGCTGCCGAGGCCCACGCCGGCGCTTCGCGCGCGCACGCTCCCGCCGTGCAGCGCGACGAGGTTGCGCACGATCGCGAGCCCCAGTCCCAGCCCCCCGCCCGAGCGCGCGATCGTCTGCGGCTGCTGCACGAAGAGCTCGAAGACGCGGTCGATCATCGCGGGCTCGATGCCCACGCCGCGGTCGATCACGGAGATGCGCACGCGCCCCTCCCCGCCCTCGGCGCGGATCGTGAGTGGCGAGCCCGGCTCGCTGTACTTGGCGGCGTTGGTGAGGAGGTTCGCGATGGCCTGCGCCATGCGGTCGGGATCGACGTCGACGCACAGTCCTTCCCGCGGGACCTGCAGGTCGACCGGGTGGCGCCGCGACTCGATCATCGGCTGCGCGGTCTCCATCGCCTTCGCGACGATCTCGGCCGCCTCCACCACGCGCCTGCGCAGCGCGACCTTGCCGCGCGTGATGCGCGAGACGTCGAGCAGGTCGTCCACCATCCGCGTGAGGTGCAGCGACTGGCGCTCGAGGATGTCGACCTCGGGCCCGCTCACGCCGCGCATGCGCAGCAGGTGCAGCGCGCTCACGATCGGCGAGAGCGGATTGCGCAGCTCGTGGCCGAGCATCGCGAGGAAGTTGTCCTTCGTGCGGTTCGCGGCGTCGGCGCGCTCGGCGAGTTCCTCGAGGCGCTTGCGCCCGACCACCTGCTCGGTGACCTCGTTGCAGATGGCCA
>DASUXK010000148.1:0-6914 GCA_036377935.1 Usitatibacter sp. | reverse complement strand
TGGTGAGGAGCGGGCCCGTGGCGCGCGCGAGCGGATAGACGATGGAGAGGTCGCCGCCCTTGCGGTACGCGCGGTCGAGCAGCAGGAAATACGCCATGTGGATGACGCCGCTGCCGAACATCAGCGCGAGGTGCATCGGCTCGAAGGCGTACCCCTGCCATGCGACCACGACCACGATGACGGGGAGCCACACCACCAGCGAGGCCGCGGAAGCCGCGGTGACGAGGCCCGCGCCGCCGCCGCTCTTCTTCAGCAGGAAATTCCAGCTCGCGTGGACGAATGCGGAGGAGAGGACGAGGCCCAGCGCGAGTGCGGTCACGCGCTCAGGGCTTGAGGAGCCGCAGCAGGTCGAGGTACTGCGCGTCCTCGGGAAGCACCGCGCCCAGCCGCAGCAGCCCGTCGATCAACACCGCCCCGGCGTCGAGCGTGAAATCGCCCGCGAGGATGTGGCTGATCACCTCCTCCACGGGATAAAGGAGGATCTCACTCACCTCGCCGTCCTGGTTCGCCGGCTTGAACTCGGGGGGAAGCCACAGGTCGTGCACGAAGAGGATCTCGCGGTGCAGCCCCTCGGGGACCGAGTACTCGACGCGCACGGCGCCCAGGCAGTTCACGCCGCCGAGGAGCGAGGGAGCGATGCCCGCTTCCTCCCACGCCTCCTTGCGCAAGGTCTCGTCCACCGTGAGCCCGGCCGGGATGCGGCCGCCCACGAGGTTGTCCAGCTTGTCGGGATCGACGTGCTTGCCGGGGCTGCGGCGCGCGACCCACACGTGCACGAGGCCGCCCACGCGCGTGAAGCCGTTCACGTGCGCCCCGTAGCCCATCATCCCGAAGTGGCGCGTGGCGGCGCGCTCGATGCGCAGCAGCTCGGGGGCGGCGTAATGGTGCGAGACGCTCACCATCTCGTCGCGCCAGCCGCGGATCGTGCCCTCGCGGGCGAGCTCGCGCGCGACCTGCGCCATCGCCTCGGTCCGGCCCTGCGGCGTGTCGGGGCTCGCGCGCAGCGTCACGTACGCGGGGTTCACCTCGAAGATGTGCGGCCAGCGCCGGAGCTGGTCGGCGAACGAGGGCCGCAGCCATCCGACCGCGTGCTCCTTCACGTAGAAAGGCAGCACGGGAAGCTCGCGCCCGGCGTGCGAGGCGTGCGTGCATGCGGCGCGGAGGAACCCCAGGAGGTCGGCGTACAGGCGCGGTCTCATGGTCCTTCGGAAGGTGCGGGGGAGCGCGCGGCGACAACGAATCGCGCGTTGACAAGTCTAAGCCAATTCCCCAGACTGCGCCCGCCATGAGAGTCCTCGTCCTCGGCGCCGGCGTCGTCGGCACCGCGACCGCGTGGTACCTCGCCGCGCAGGGCCACGAGGTCACGGTGATCGACCGACGCGAAGGCCCCGGCCTCGAAACCTCCTTCGCCAACGGCGGCCAGATTTCCGCCTGCCACGCGGAGCCCTGGGCGAACCCCGAGGCGCCGGCGCAGATCCTCAAGTGGATCTGGCGCGACGACGCGCCGCTGCTCTTCCGCCTGCGCGCCGATCCGCGCCAGTGGGCCTGGGGCGCGAGCTTCCTGCTCGAATGCCTGCCTTCGCGCACCCGGCGCAACATCGGCGACATCGTGCGCATGGCGATCTACAGCCGCGCTTCGCTGCAGGCGCTGCGCGAGGAAACGGGCATCGCGTACGACCAGCTCACGCTCGGCATCCTGCATTACTACACCGACCCGGGCGTCTTCGAGAGCGCGGTGCGCGCCGCGCACGTGATGCGCGAGTACGGCCTCGATCGCGAGGTGAAGACGGTCGACGAGGCGCTGGCCATCGAGCCGGCGCTCGTGCCGTCGCGCTCGCGCATCGTCGGCGCCACCTACACGTCGACGGACGAATCGGGCGACGCGTACCTCTTCACCTCGCGGCTCGCGCAGCTCGCCGGGGCGCGCGGCGTGCGCTTCGCCATGGGGCTCGCCGTGGAGCGCATCGCGGCCGAGGGCGGCACGGTGCGCGGGGTGGCGGTGCGCGATGCCGAGGGTCGCGAAGAGACGCTCGCGGCCGATGCGTACGTGCTCGCGCTCGGGAGCTATTCGCCGCTCCTCGCCGGCCCGATCGGCCTCTCCTTGCCGATCTATCCGGCGAAGGGCTATTCGGCCACGGTGCCGGTCACCGATGCCGCCGCCGCGCCGCGCGTGAGCCTCACCGACGACGGGGCGAAGATCGTCTTCTCGCGCCTGGGCGAGCGGCTGCGCATCGCGGGGACCGCGGAGCTTTCGGGCTACTCCACCGGGCTCAACCCCGTGCGCTGCGAGGCGCTGGTGCGGCGCGCGCGCGAGATCTTTCCCGATGCGGCGGACTATTCGCGGGCGACCTTCTGGGCGGGCCTGCGACCGTCCACGCCCTCCAACGTGCCGCTCGTGGGCCGGACGCGCTATCCCAACCTCTTCCTCAACACGGGCCACGGCACGTTGGGCTGGACGCTCGCCTGCGGGAGCGCCCGGGCGCTTGCGGATATCATCTCCGGGAGGGCCCCGGAGGTCGACTTCCGCTTCAATCAAGGATGAGAAAGGGTCGATGAGCGTCGAGCTGGAGGACATCGAAGCGGCGGCGAAGGTGATCGAGGGCCAGGTGGTCCGCACGCCGTGCCTGCACTCGCGCACGCTCTCCGAGATCGCCGGCGCGCAGATCTACCTCAAATTCGAGAACCACCAGTTCACCGCGTCGTTCAAGGAGCGCGGGGCGCTCAACAAGCTGACCTCGCTCGACGCGGCCCGGCGCGCGAAGGGCGTCATCGCCTGCTCGGCGGGCAACCACGCGCAGGGCGTGGCCTACCACGCGCACCGGCTCGGCATTCCCGCCGTGATCGTGATGCCGCGCCACACGCCCTGGGTGAAGGTGGAGCACACGCAGCGCCACGGCGCCGAGGTGATCCTCGACGGCGAGAGCTTCGACGCGGCCAAGGCGCGGGCCATCGAGCTCGCCGTCGAGCGCGGCCTCACGCTCGTGCATCCGTACGACGACGAGAAGATCATCGCGGGACAGGGCACCTGCGGGCTCGAGATGATGCGCGAGCACCCGGAGCTCGACGCGCTGGTGGTCGCGATCGGCGGCGGCGGCCTCGTCTCGGGCATCTCGATCGCCGCGAAGGCGTTGAAGCCGTCCATCGACGTGGTGGGCGTGGAGATGGTGCGCTTCCCCGGCATGTACCACGCGATGAAGGGAAGCCAGCCCACCTTCGCCGCCTCCACCATCGCGGAGGGCATCGCGGTGAAGGAGCCGGGCAGGCTCACGAGCGAGATCATCCGCCGCAACGTCTCGGAGATCGTGCTGGTCGACGAGGGCGACATCGAGGAATCCATCGTGATGCTCCTCGAGATCGAGAAGACGGTGGTCGAGGGCGCCGGCGCCGCGCCGCTCGCCGCGGTGATGCGCAACCGCGAGCGCTTCCGCGGCCGCAAGGTGGGGCTCGTGCTGGGCGGCGGCAACATCGATCCGCTCATGCTCTCGGAGATCATCGAGCGCGGGATGGTGCGCGCCGGGCGGCTCGCGCGCGTGCTGGTCGAAGTGCGCGACCTGCCGGGCTCGCTCGCGCGCGTGACCGCGTGCGTCGCCGAGCAGAACGCCAACATCGAGGAGGTCCACCACCAGCGCGCCTTCACCGCCCTCGCGGTGCAGAACGCCGAGGTGGACCTGGTCCTCAAGACCCGCAACCGCGAGCACGTCGGGCAGATCGTCGAGGCGCTCAAGCGCGCCGGCTTCAACGCCCGCGTCCACCCGGTGGAATGATGCGACAGCATGGAACGACGGATGAAGTTCTCGAACGATCCGTGTCCATCCGTGGTTCCTCGACCTTGATCCCCGCAAGGAAATGAAAATGAGCATCCAGAGGCACAACGTCGGCAAGCGGCTCTCCGAGATCGTGGTCCACAACGGCACCGTCTACCTCGCGGGCGAGGTGCCGGACGACACGACGAAGGACATCACCGGCCAGACGCGCGAGGTGCTGGCGAAGATCGACCGCCTCCTCGCGCAGGTGGGCAGCGACAAGGCGAAGATCCTCTCCGCGCAGATCTTCATCGCCGACATGGGCGACTTCGCCGGCATGAACGTGGCGTGGGAGGCTTGGGTCGTGCCGGGGCAGACGCCGGCGCGCGCGACCATCGAGGCGAAGCTCGCCAATCCGGGCTACAAGGTCGAGATCATGTGCATCGCGGCGCTTTGATGGACCGCGCCGCCCCGCTCGCGCGGTGACCCGCGCCCAGACCCTCGTCCTCGCGCTCCTCGTCCTGCACCTGCTGCTGGGAGGGCTGTGCCTGCTCATCGCGCGCGGCGAGCACAAGTCGCCGGCGCTGCGCTGGTGGGGATGGGGGCTCGTCGTCTACGCGGCGGGGCTGCTCGCGACGATGTCGGCGGTGCTGGGCGTGCCGCGCGCGGCGTCGAATCCCGCGGGCAACATCCTGATCGCCATCTCGTCGGTCGTCTGCGTGCACGGGGTCCTCACGCACACGCCGTTCCGCCTTCCGCGCAACGCCGTGGCGGCGGGGCTGGTCGCCACGGCCCTCGCGCTCGTCTTCGCGAATGCCACCGGCTGGCGCACGCTGCTCGTGAACGTGAGCGCCCCGACGGTCATCGCCGCGGTGCTCTTCGCCGGCGCGGGGATCGCGATGCTGCTCCACGGCCCGCGCGACGCGCGGCTGGCCGCGCGGCTGGTGGGGGCGCTGCTCCTCTTCGCGGTGGCGACGTGGATCGCCCGCATCGTCGCGCTCATGCTGGTGGCCGGAGGCGAGGGCGGCGCCCAGCGCGTCGATCTCGTGGTCTCGCTCTTCGCGATCCTGCAGATGGTGAACGGCGTGTCGGCCACCCTCGCGCTGGTCTGGGTCGACGTGCGGCTCATGCAGGTGGAGCTCGCGCGGGTCGCGCACTCCGACGCGCTCACGGGGCTGCCCAACCGCCGCGCCGCGCGCAGGCGGTTCGTCGAGGAGAGCGCCCGCGCCTTGCGCGGCGACCGGCGCTTCGCGATGGCGCTGCTGGACATCGACCACTTCAAGCAGGTGAACGACCGTCACGGCCACGCCGCGGGCGATGCGGCGCTCAAGGGAGTGGCGGCCGCGCTCGCCGGGGCGAAGCGGGGCGAGGACGTGCTCGCGCGCATCGGCGGCGAGGAGTTCCTGGTGCTCCTCGCGCAGGACGATCCGGAGAGCGCGCGCGAGGCGGCCGAGCGCCTGCGGCGCGCCGGGGGTGCGGCGGTCGCCATCGGGGCCGGGGCCGAGGTGCGCGTCACCTTGAGCGGCGGCATCGCGATGTTCCCCGACGACGGCGCGGACTGGGACCGTCTCTTCAACACCGTGGACCGGCGACTGCTCGCGGCCAAGCGCGCCGGGCGCGGCCGCCTCGAGTGGATCGGCTGACGCGCTACCATCGCGGAAAAGGGAGGGGCGACATGAACATCCTCATCACGGGCGGCGGCGGGTTCATCGGCTCGCGCCTCGCCCGGGCGCTGCACGAACGCCATCCGGGAGCGCGCATCCGCCTCCTCGACGTGGGCTTCCCGTCGCCGCCGCCGTTCGAGGCGAGGGTGGGCGACCTCGCTTCGCCCGAGGTCGTCGCGAAGGCGCTGGGCAAGGACACGGACCTCGTGTTCCACCTGGCCGCGGTGGTGAGCGGCGGCGCGGAGGCGGATTTCGATCTCGGCTACCGCGTGAACCTCGACGGCACGCGGGCGCTGCTCGAGGGCTGCCGGCACCAGTCGAAGCCGCCGAAGGTGGTCTACGCGAGCTCGGTCGCAGCGTTCGGCGGCGCGCTTCCCGACGTGCTGGACGATTCCACCACGCCCGCGCCGCAAACCTCCTACGGCACGCAGAAGGTGATCGGCGAGTATCTCGTCGCCGACTACACGCGCAAGGGGATGATCGACGGGCGGTCGCTGCGGCTGCCGACGGTCGTCGTGCGTCCCGGCAAGCCCAACCTCGCGGCGTCGTCCTTCGCGAGCGGCATCATCCGCGAGCCGCTCGCGGGCGTCGTCGCCGAATGCCCGGTGCCCGAGACCACCGGCGTGTGGATCGTTTCCCCCCGGCGCGTGGTGGAAGCGTTCCTCCATGCCGCGGAGCTGCCCGCGTCGGCGTGGCCCACGACGCGCGTCGTGAACCTGCCCGGCATCACGCTCACGGTGCGCGAGATGATCGACGCCATGGGCCGCGTGGCGGGGCGGCACACGGCGGACCTCGTGAAGTTCGAGCCCGACGCGCGCATCCAGGGCATCGTGAAGACGTGGCCGGTCCGCTTCCGCACCGACCGCGCGAACGCGATGGGCTTCCGCGCCGACGACGACTTCGATTCGATCGTGCGCGACCACCTCGAGGACATGAAGGGCGCGGCCGCCGCGTGATCTCCTTCGTCGTTCCCGCCTACAACGAGGAGGGCTACCTGGGTCCCACGCTGGAGGCGATCCACGCGGCGGCGCTTTCGACGGGCGAGGCCTACGAGATCGTGGTCGCCGACGACGGATCGACGGACGGCACGGCGGCGCTCGCGGAATCGCGCGGCGCGCGCGTGCTGCGCGTCGCCAACCGCCAGATCGCGGCGACCCGCAACGCCGGCGCGCGGGCGGCGGCGGGCGAGCTGCTCTTCTTCGTCGATGCCGATACGCAGGTGAGCGCCGCGCTCGTCGCGGAGGCGATCGCGGCGTTGCGCGGGGGCGCCGTCGGCGGCGGCGCGCCGGTGCGCCTCGAGGCCGCGCCCGGCTGGGCGCGCGCCTTCATGCGCGGCTTCGTGCCGCTCTATTTCCGCCTCGCGCGATGGGCCGCGGGCTGCTTCCTCTTCTGCACGCGCGACGCCTTCGAGGCCGCGGGCGGCTTCGACGAGCGCTACTACGCGAGCGAGGAGATCGGCCTTTCGCGCGCGCTCAAGCGCCAGGGCCGCTTCGCGATGCTGCGAAGC
>DASUXK010000147.1:0-8450 GCA_036377935.1 Usitatibacter sp. | reverse complement strand
GAGGAGCCCGTGCCCGACGAGATCTGGAACGACGCCGCCCGCCATTTCGAGCAGAAGCCGCTGATGGCGCTGGTCACCTGGATCGGGCTCACCAACTTCTTCAATCGCCTGAACGCGGCGACCGGGCAGGTGGCGGCCGGCGCGCAGTGGGGATAATTTTACGGTGTCGATTTGCCCGCTCGCCGTTCGACTATGGGTACGATCGACCCAACCACCCCCAAGGAGACGAACATGCGATTCCTTTCGATGGTCCGCGTCAACGAGAACGGCGGCCAGCGCCCCAGCGAGCGGCTGATGCGCGAGATGGGCAAGCTCATGGAGGAGATGACCCGCTCGGGCAAGCTGGTGAGCACCGCCGGCCTCAAGCCCACGGCCGAGGGCGTGCGCATGCGCTGGAACCGCGGCAAGCTCTCCCGCACCGACGGGCCGTTCGTCGAGACGAAGGAAGTGATCGGCGGCTTCGCGGTCCTCGAGGCGGAATCCATGGCCGAGGCGATGGAGCTCACGAAGCGCTTCCTCGAAGTGCACGGCGACGAGTGGAACGTCGAGTGCGAGGTGCGTCCCTTCGCCGGCCCGGAGTTCGGCGTGCGCGGCAACGCCGATCCGGCGACGATGAAGGCGTGCGGCTGAGCTTCTCCCTCCGCCTTGGGAGAGGGCCGTTTGTCTCGTCACTTCATGCCATTTGGCGTATAGTGGCGCAATGGAATACGTCATCGCCGCGCTGGGCGGCCCCAAGGTCGTCGCGAGCGAACCCGCAACCGCCGGGGAGTGGGTAAGCCGCATCGAGTCCGGTCTTCCGGCCGCGTCCGCCCTCGCCTTCAAGGAAACGCTCGGCCTCACCAACGCCGAGCTCGCGGCCCTTCTCGGCGTAAGCGTGCGAACGCTGGCGCGCTGGGATCCGTCCCGGTCGAGGCTCGATCTCGTGAGCGGCGATCGCCTCGTGCGCTCGGCGCGGCTCTTCGCGATCGCCGCGGAGGTGCTGGAGGAGCCGCAGGCCGCCGCGCGCTGGATGAAGACGCCGCAGCGCGCCCTGGCAGGAGCCGTTCCGCTCCATCTTGCGGAGACGGACGTCGGCACCCGGGCGGTCGAAGCACTGCTCGGCCGCATGGAGCACGGCGTCTACACCTGATGCAGGCGTTCCGCATCGTCAAGGAAAGGCACGTGCTTACGGCCTTCTCCGGGGACGGTGCGCGAGCATACGGCGGGCGCTGGAACCGGCCGGGGGTGCCGATGGTTTACGCCGCGCAGACGCGGGCGCTGGCAGCGCTCGAGGCGCTCGCGCACTTCGCGGGCGCTGAACGCCGCATCTCCTTCGTCACCTTCGAGATCGAGGTTCCCGATTCGCTCGTGATTCGGGTATCCCCTGCCGAGCTACCCACCGACTGGCGCAGCGAGGAACCTCGTCCGTCGACGCAGGACCTTGGCTCGGATTGGCAGCTTCGCGCAGATTCGGTCGCGCTCCTCGTGCCTTCGGTCCTGATTCCCCAGGAGTACTGCCTGCTGCTCAATCCCGAGCATCGCGATACGCGGAAGGTCATGATCCGGTATCCGGAGCCGTTCCGGTTCGACGGGCGGCTATAGCCTTCCCTCTCGCCCCTGCCGCGTTTCGACCCCGCTTTCCTGCATTTCGTCGCTTTCCGCTCGCGGAGCGCCCCGGCGGCCCCTAGAGTTCGCTCATCTTCGATTCACTCACAAGGGAGCGCTCGCATGGTCACCCTCTTCTTCGCCTTCACCACCGTCGCGTTCTTCGGCGCCATCGTGATCAACGTCGTGGAGAGCGTGGGCAACGCGTGGGCCTTTGCCTGAGCGAGATGCCGTCAGGCGACGCCGATTTCCGTCGCGCGGATCTTCTCCGGATCGCCCGTGACGTCGATGGCCGCGATGCGCCCGTCGGCGAACGTGAGCCGGATCAGCAGCATGACCTGGCCGGGCTGGGCCGTCACGACGATGCCGGGCCGGCCGTCGAGCAACGCGAGCCCCGCGCCCTGCGCGCGGCCCTTGTACATCTTCGAGACGCGCTCGGCGCCGCGCACCTCCTGAGCCCGCTTGCCGCGCATCGCCGCGGAATCGGCGCGGAAGACGACGTCCGGATCGAGGATCGCGACGATCTTCTCCAGCTCGCCGTCGCGCGAGGCGGCGAGGAACGCCTCGACCAGCTCGCATTGCGCGGCGATATCCGGCGCGGGCGGCGCTTCGGCCCCCCGCACGCGGCGGCGCGCGCGGCTCGCGAGCTGGCGCGTCGCCTCCTCGCTCTTGCCGATGATCGGGCCGATCTCGGCGAACGGGCGGTCGAAGAGGTCGTGCAGCACGAAGGCCACGCGCTCGGGCGGCGATAATTCCTCGAGCACCACGAGCAGCGCCAGGCCCACCGATCGCGCCAGTGCGAGCTCCTCGGCCGGATCGATGCCGCCCGCGCGCGCTTCGGATCGCTCCTCATCGAGCGGCTCTTCGGCCCGCGTGTCGCGCGCCCGCAGCATGTCGAGGCAGATGCGCGCGACGACAATCGTGAGCCAGCCGCCGATGTTTTCGACCGCGCCCATGTCGCTGCGCTCGACGCGCAGCCACGCCTCCTGCACCGCGTCCTCCGCCTCGGCCGCCGAACCCAGCATGCGGTAGGCCACGCCCCGCAGGCGCCCGCGTTCGGCTTCGAAGGCCGCGGCAAGATCCGTTTCACCCATTTGTCACGTTCTCCATGGCCGGTTCGTCATGGGGATGACGCAGCAGCTCCGATCAACGTGACAATGGAGGATTCCATGACCGCCCGCATGACCCCGCTGCAACCCCGCCTGCAAAGCCCCGACAGCCTGCTTCCCGACCTGCGCACCGGCATCCAGGCGCTCGTCGGCACCGTGTACAAGAGCGGCCTTCCGCGCTCGACGGTCGAGCTCGTGCACCTGCGCGTGAGCCAGGTCAACGGCTGCGCGCCGTGCATCGACAGCGGCTGGCGCACGGCGAAGAAGTCCGGCGAATCGGACGAGCGGCTCTTCAACGTCGCCGCCTGGCGCCACGCGCCGTATTACAGCGATGCCGAGCGCGCCGCCCTGGCGCTCGCCGAAGCCACGACGCGATTGGCCGATCGCGAAGAGCCCGTGCCCGACGCGATCTGGAACGACGCCGCCCGCCATTTCGAGGAGAAGCCGCTGATGGCGCTGGTGACCTGGATCGCGCTCACCAACTTCTTCAACCGGCTGAACGCGGCGACCGCGCAGGTGGCGGCCGGCGCGCAGTGGGGATAGATCCTACTCGGCGCCTTCGACGATCCGCAGATCGCGATCGACGGATCCTTTGCCCAGCGCACGCAGCGCTTCCTGGTACGCGGGGCCGTCGTGGCATGCGGCCGCGGCGGCCACGCTCGGGAACTCGATCACGACCGTCCGTTGCGGGACACCCGCCTCGTACGCATGTGCCGCCGTTCCGCGCGCGAGGAACTTCCCGCCGCCCGCCTGGATGGCGGGGCCCGCGAGCTTTGCGTACGCGGCAAGCTTCTCCGAATCGTGCACGGTGCGGTAGAAAGCGATCCAGTATCCCTTGGCCATCTCGATCTTCCTCTTCGGTCGGACATTTACACCGGGCCATTATCGGGCGGTTGTGGCTTCCTCGCCAGTGGACTAGACTTAGTCGAGTCCGATCATGAAGACCGTCAACATCCACGAAGCGAAGACGCATCTCTCCCGCCTTGTCGAGCGCGTGCAGGCGGGAGAGGAAATCGTGATCGCGAAGGCGGGGCGACCTGCGGCGCGGCTGGTACCGATCGAAACGGGATCCAGGCCGGTGAAGATCGGGGGCCTCAAGCCTCCTTCACCCGTCCCGGACGACTTCAATACGATGTTCGAGAAGGAGATCGAGGCGTTGTTCGCCGGGGTTCCCCCTTCCACTCCCGCTCGCCGGCGCAAATGAGCCGCTTCCTCGTGGATACGCAGTTGCTGCTCTGGAACGTGTACGGCTCGCGAAAGCTTCCGGCGAAGGTGGCGCGCCTCTTCCGCGACGGCCGGCACGAGTTTTTCTACAGCGCGGCGAGCCTCTGGGAGATCGCGATCAAGGCGGCGAGAGGCCGCGGGGATTTCGCCGCCGACACCGCGGCCATCCGGGATACGCTCGAGGCCAACGGCTTTCACGAGCTTCCCGTCGCGGCGCAGCACGCGATCGCGCTTTCGGGCCTTCCGCCCATCCACGCCGATCCGTTCGATCGCATGCTGGTGGCGCAATCGATCGTCGAGCCGATGGCCTTGATCACCACGGATGAGCGGCTGGCCGCATACCCGGGGACCATCGAGGTGGTCTGAAGATTCCGTGGATCACGGGATACAGAGGAGACCGAGCATGGACCGCTTCACCGGCGGCTGCCTGTGCGGCAACGTTCGAATCGTGGCGACGGGGCGCCCGGACCGGACGGGGATCTGTCACTGCCTCGATTGCCGAAAACACCACGGCGCGCTTTTCAGCGCCTCGGCGATCTTCCCGCGGGATGCGGTGACGGTCGAAGGCGAAACGCACGAATACGCCGGGCGCCATTTCTGTCCGCGCTGCGGCTCGTCCGTCTTCTCGCGCACCGGAGACGAGATCGAAGTGCACCTGGGATCCCTCGATGCGCCCAATCAATCCACGCCGACTTACGAGCTCTGGGTCGTCCGCCGCGAGTCCTGGTTGCCGCCATTTCCGCATACGCAGCTATTCGAGCGCGATCGCTAAAGTCCTCCCTGGGCCGAGCGTCGGAACACCCGTTCGCGCCGACTGTCCCATCCTCGAACGCATCCCGAGGAGCGGACCATGCCCTACCGCACGATCGCAGACCTGCCGAAAGCCCAGACCGACCAGTACAACGAGCACCAGAAGAAGGCGTTCCTCGAGGCGTTCAACAGCGCCTACGAGAAGTACAAGGACGACGAGGGTCACGCGTTCGCCATCGCGCACAGCGCGGCGAAGAAGGCCGGTGAGAAGCCCGGGCCCGGCTGAACGCGCGAAGGGCTAGGACTCCCCGTCCAGGAAGGTCTTCAGCGGCACGGCGCCCATGAGCGCCGTGAACCAAAGCCCGTAGCCCTCGCCCGAGGGATGCAGCCCGTCGGCGCAGTAGTAGCGCTTCGGCTCCTTCACGAAGGGATCCTCGGCCGGATCGCGGAAGAGGTCGACGAACGTCACGCCGAGCTCGGACGTCACGCGCTCCACCACGGCGTGGATGCGCCTCGCGTGCCAGGTGATGATGCCGGAGAGCGGGCGCAGGAAGAACGGGGCGACGCTGAAGTTCTGTCCGGGCATGACGACCACGTTGTCGCTCAGGCTGCGCGCGAGCGCGATGACCGCGCGCAGGTCCTCCTCGACATCCCCGGGCGAGCGGAACTCGATCACGTCGTTGGCGCAGGCGTGGATCAGCACGAAATCGACCTTGCGGCATCCCACGCGCGCGAGCTTCTCCACCACGTGCGCGAGCTGCCCCAGCACCTTCCCGACATTCGCCCCCGAGCGCGCCACGTTGATCACGCGCGCATGGGGGAACGCCGCGGCGAGGCGGCCGCCCGTGGACTCGTCCGGAAGCGCGCCCACGCCGAACGCGGTGCTGTCACCGGCGACCACGATCGTGCGCCGGCACCGCTTCGGGGCCGACTGCGCGGGGATCGTGCGCGCGACGATTCCCTTCGACAACCGGATGCGCGAGGCGTAGATCGCCATCACCGCGGCCACCGGCAGGAGCAGCACCGTCAGGAAGGCGTAGAGCATCCACATGCCTCCAACATGCGCCCGGTGCGGCGCGGCAGGAAATCGGCGGCGTCTGCGCGTCACGTCCGGCGGTGGCCGAGTTGTCCGTCGGCCGATGTCCTGAAAGGGTGCCGGACGATCGCCCGGAAAGGCCGCCGCCGGTGTCGATCGGGGCGAACGCACCCGACATCCAGGCCAGCAGCTCGAGCGGATCGAGCCGAAGTCATGGAAGATTCATCCGCCCGCGGCCGTGACGATTTCGGGAGGATTCCGTGAGGATTCCCGGCGGCGGCGAGCTCCCCTATCATTCGCCATCGCCACCCCCGCCCCCCGGCATGCCGACCGCCGATAAGAAGCCCGCCAACGGCTTCACGCCGTACCAGAAGTTCGTCGTCGCCTCCCTCGCCTTCCTGCAGTTCGCCGTGATCCTCGATTTCATGATCGTGGCGCCGCTGGGCGCGCTCGTGATGCCGGCGCTCGGCATGTCGCCGCGCCAGTTCGGCCTCATCGTCTCGGCGTATGCGTTCAGCGCCGGCGCGAGCGGCCTCCTGGTGGCGGGCTTCGCAGACCGCTTCGATCGCAAGAAGCTCCTGCTCTTCTTCTATGCCGGGTTCGTGCTGGGGACGCTCTGGTGCGGCCTCGCCGACTCGTTCCATGCGCTGCTCGCCGCGCGCATCGTCACCGGGATCTTCGGCGGCGTCATCGGCTCGGTGGTGCTCGCGATCGCCACCGATCTCTTCGAGCCGGGCCAGCGCGGCCGCGTGATGGGCTTCATCCAGACGGCGTTCGCCGCGAGCCAGGTGCTGGGGCTACCCGCGGGCATCTACCTCTCCAACCGCTGGGACTGGCACGCGCCGTTCCGGGCGATGGTGGGATTCGGCATCGTCGCGGGCCTCGTGGTCGCGTGGAAGCTGCGGCCCGTGGTTGCACACCTCAAGGCGCGGCAGGAACGCAGCCCCTGGATGCACCTCTGGCACACGGTTCGCGAGCCGCGGCACTGGAGCGCGTTCCTCACGATGATGCTGCTCGCGACCGGCGGCTTCATGCTGATGCCGTTCGGCAGCGCCTACGTCGTCGAGAACCTCGGCATCCCGATCACGAGCCTGCCGACGATCTACCTCGTCACCGGCATCTTCACGATCTTCATCGGCCCGCTGGTGGGCAAGCTCGCCGACCGCCGGGGCAAGTACCCCGTGTTCGTGGGCGGCAGCGTCGTCTCCATCGTGCTGGTGCTGATCTACACGCACCTGCCGCCGGTGTCGCTCGCGGTGATCATCGTGGTCAACGTCGTGCTGTTCATGGGCATCTTCTCGCGGATGGTCCCGTTCCAGGCGATGTCCACCTCGGTGCCCGAGGTGACCAAGCGCGGCGCGTACAACGCGCTGGGTGCGGCCATCCAGCAGGTCTCGGGAGGAATCGCCTCCGTGATCGCCGGCCACATCGTCACGACCGCGCCCGACGGCAAGCTCGAGCACTTCCCCGTCGTGGGCTACGTCGTGGTGTGCGCGACGCTGGTCACGATGTTCACCACGTGGAAGATGAAGCAGGGGATCGAGCGGCGGGCGGGAAATATCGGGGCGGTGGCCACTTAGGCGCGATCGTTCGCGCCTACTTGTACCTTCGTGCCAAGTCGACGGCGACATCGAGCAGCGCCCTGGACGTGTCGGAACAGAATGGACGGCCACTGAACAACGTCTTGCCGTCCGGACTGCTACGCCCGCAAAGGATGCCGACTTCGCCCTGGACGATGAATGCCATATCGCGGGAAGGATCGAAGACGAGCGCCCCATTCACGAAGATGATTCCGTGGCCAATGGCGACCACCGTGAACGCATAACCCGTCAACCCGCCCCGAAGTCGGATCTTGCGATAGACAAGCTGTCTCTCGAGCTTGCCGCGGCTGGCGGCCGGGACCATTTGAAATACCGGCGCCATCGCCGCCTTGCCTGCTGCTTCGGCGAGAGCCGCGAGATCGCGCGCGCGGCCGGCCTCGTGCTTGCAGGCTCCGACGTTGAGTTGGGCCTGTACGCTTTCGTCCGCGACGATCATGAATGCGTGCGATTGCTCGCAGTGCACCGAAACGTAGGTGTTCGGCTGGTCGCCGTTGAATGCGAAATCGGATTTGCTGTCCGGGCGCCCCCAGTCGAGCAGCATCCTCGTATCGGGGGACGGGATGATGGAGTTGCTTTCGATCGGGTCGAAGTGGCCGACGCTATCGAGGGCCGCAGCCGCGAGGCGGCCGAAAGCATCCAGGTCCTCCTGGTGCGAGACCACGGCGGCTGCGGGCGTGATCGCCATCGCGGCCGCGAGGCACAGGCATGGGAAGACGTGCGGAATGTGCGAGCGGGTGTTTTCGAGGGGGTGGGCCGGGATCACGGCGGAAGGATACTCCGACGACTACGCGACGCTGCGCCGCGAGTCATCAGCCGTCGGCTGATGAAGCGCGAGGACGGGATCTACTGGAAGGCGGTTTAGGCCCGCCCGAGCCACGCGTCCACGGCCTGGTTGAACCGCTGCGGCTGCTCGCTCATGACCCAGTGGCCCGTCTCCAGCGCGAGCACCTGGTTGCCCGGCCGCGCGGCGAGGGCGTCGGCCCACGCCGGCGTGTGGAAGAGGAAGGGCTTGCGGCTGCCGTACACGAAGAGCATCGGAACCGCCGGCTCGAAGCGCACCATGCCGCGGTAGGAGCCGTACGCCTTCATCCACAGGATGTAGTACGGATAGTCCATGCGCGAGTCGATGAAGCGCGGATCCGAGGG
>DASUXK010000146.1:0-8277 GCA_036377935.1 Usitatibacter sp. | reverse complement strand
ATCCCGCGCCGCCAGGCCGAGCGCAAGGAGGTCGCGTGAGGCTCGCCGCGGCCGCCCTCGTCGCGCTCGCGCTGGCCGGGTGCGCCTCGCTCGGGACCTCGACGACGCACCTCGCCCCGCTCGCGGAGCCGACGCGCGGCGGCGAGGCCCTCGGGACCTATCTCGACGAGCTGCGCGGCATGTCCGATGCGCGCCTCGCCCAGGAAGCGACGCGCCAGCGCAAGCTCGCCGCCGGATCGGGCGCGAGCGACCTCGAGCGCGTCCGCGCCGCCCTCGCGCTCACGCTCGCCCCCCACGACGACGAGTCGCCGATCCTCGCGCTCGTCGAGCCCGTGGCGCACAGCGAAAAAGCCGCGCCCGACGTGCGCGGAATGGCAAGCTTCTTGCAAGTGTTGGCCATGGAACGCCGCCGGCTCCGGGAGAGCGCCGCGGCGGCGGGACAGAAGCTCCGCGAGGAGCGGCAGTCCCGCGAGCAGGAACGGCAACGCGCCGACGCCCTGCAGCAGAAGCTCGATGCCCTCTCGGAGCTCGAGAAGAGCCTCTCCCGCCGAACCCCTACGAGCCGCTGATGGAGATACAAGGAAAAGCTTCGCTGTTGCTGGTGGACGACGATCCGGACCTGCTCCGGCTCCTCGCCATCCGCCTGAAGGCCAACGGATACGCGGTGACTGCCGTCGACAGCGGGCGCCGCGCGCTCGCCGCGCTCGCGGCATCGCGTCCCGACCTGGTCCTCACCGACCTGCGCATGGAAGCCATGGACGGCATGGCGCTCTTCCAGGAGATCCAGGCCGCGTATCCGGGCCTGCCCGTGATCATCCTCACCGCCCACGGCACCATTCCCGACGCGGTGGCCGCCGTGAAGCGCGGGGTGTTCGGCTACCTCACCAAGCCCTACGACGCCGAGGAGCTCCTCGCGCACATCGCGCGCGCGCTGACGCTGCACGGCGGCTCCAGCGCCATGCAGGCGGGCGTGGGGCAGGTGTGGCGCGAGGACATCGTCACGCGCTCCTCGCTGATGGAGGACCTGCTCGCCAAGGCGCAGCGCGTGGCCGCGGGCGACGCGAGCGTCCTCATCCAGGGCGAGAGCGGCTCCGGCAAGGAGCTCCTCGCGCGCGCGATCCACCGCGCGAGCCCGCGGGCGAACGAGCCCTTCATCGCGATCAACTGCGGCGCGATCCCCGAGACGCTCCTCGAGAGCGAGCTCTTCGGCCACACCAAGGGATCGTTCACCGGCGCGATCGCGGACCAGCGCGGCCTCTTCGTCGCCGCCGACAAGGGCACGCTCTTCCTCGACGAGATCGGCGACATGCCGCTGCCGCTGCAGGTGAAGCTGCTGCGCGTGATCGAGACGCGCGAGGTGCGGCCCATCGGCGCCACGCGCTCGATCCCCTTCGACGTGCGCATCATCTCGGCGACGCACCGCGACCTCGCGCGCGAGAAGGAGGCGGGCACCTTCCGCGAGGACCTCTACTACCGCCTGAACGTGGTGTCGTTGAAGCTGCCCTCGCTCGACGAGCGGCCCGAGGACATCCCGCTCCTCGCCGAGCATTTCCTCGCCAGGCTCGCACCCCGCTACGGGCGCGAGAAGGCCTCCTTCTCCCCCGAGGCGCTCGAGCTCCTGGTGAAGGCGAAGTGGCCGGGCAACGTGCGCCAGCTCTACAACGTGGTGGAGCAATCGATCGCGCTCTGCCCGACGTCGATCATCCCGCAGGCCTTCGTCGAGCAGGCGATCCAGGTGGAGATGCACGAGATGACGTCCTTCGAGGACGCGCGCAAGCGCTTCGAGCGCGACTACCTCACGCGCATCCTCAAGCTCACCAAGGGCAGCGTCACGCAGGCGGCGAAGCTCGCGCGGCGCAACCGCACGGAGTTCTACAAGCTCCTGCAACGCCACGGCATCGAGGCGGCGGTCTTCAAGGGCACCAGCCCCAAATGACGGGCTGACGTGGCGCGATGGCCACGGCGCGTGGCTGTCGCTCCACAACGACGCAGATTTTCCTCATCGATTCAACGAGTTGACCTTCGAGGCGAAGGTCCGCGTCGCTGCGCGGAGACAGGCCCCGCGGCGCGGCGACCGGCGTGCATCGCGCCGCCAAGCGCAAGCGCTTGATTCCCAAGGAAACGCACGAGTTGGCATCGTGCTTGCTCAGTAGATCGCGTGCGCCTTGTGGGGCAGATTCCATCTGCCCCGTTTTTTTTTGGTCCGTCAGAACCGGTAGCGCCCGGTCATCCCCACCATCCAGTTTCGCCCCGGCGCCGATTCGAAGAACCGGCGGTTCGCCTCGTTCACGATCACCGAGCCCACGTAGCGGCGGTCGGTCGCGTTGTCGAGGCGGACGAGCGGCTCGATCTCGAGCGCGCCCTCGCGGTAGAGGAATCCCATGCGCAGGTTGACGATCGTCGCGGGCGCCGTCGCGTCGCTGTTGGCGTCGTCCACGTAGAGCCTGCCGGCGTGCACCACCTCGACCGCGGCATTGAGGCCGCTCCAGGCTCCGCGCGGCGCGTACGCGAGCTCGGCATAGGCGCTGCGCCCGGGCGTGCCCGGAAGCCGGTTGCCCGCGGCGACGAGCGTGGCGGCGCTGCCCGCTCCGCTCGTGAACGATTCCTGGAAGCGCGCATCGAGCAGGGTGAACGCGATCCGCGTGCTCCATTCGCGCGTCCACTGCGCGGTGTGCAGGAGCTCCACGCCCTGCCGCTTCGTGCGGCCGGCGTTGCGGAACGTGGAGCGCCCGCCGGTGTTCACGTCGACCACCAGCTCGTCGTCGGTGCGGATGTCGTAGGCCGCGAGGTCCACGGACTGCGCCGCGCCGCGCCACTTCGCGCCGATCTCCAGGTGGCGGCTATGGGAAGCGTCGAGGCCGGTGTTGAGCCCCGAGGCGTCGTTGCGGTACGCGAGCTCGGTGAAGGTCGGCGTCTCGAAGCCGCGGCCCGCGTTCGCGTAGACGTTCACGCGCGGAGTCGCGTGCCACGTGAGTCCCGCGACGGGATTGGCGCCGCGGTACTCGAGCGAGCCGCTGTCGTCGGGATTGCCCGGCGCGATGTAGTGATCCTTCGTGTCGAAGCGCACGCGCGTGGCGCGCACGCCGGCGATCGCGCTCCACGATTCGCCGAAGTCGGCGGAGGCCTGCAGCAGCGCGTCGGTGCTCGACACGTAGTCGTCCTCGTTGCGCTTGAGGGCGCCGCGCCCGCCGTTGTCGTTCACGTAGCCCTGCCGGTCGTCGTGCATGCGGTCGTAGGTGAGCCCCGCCACGATGCGCGCGGACGCCGCCTTCGCGATCGGGAAGCGGCGCGCCAGCTCGATTCCCACGCCCTCGTAGTCCCGGTCGAAGGCGACGATGCCGCCGCTCGAGGTGGGCGCGAGCTGCGGGCCGGGCGGCACGCCCAGCGCGTTGTCGAGGCGGCGTTGGCCGTAGTAGGCGCGCGCGGTGAGCGTGGTCTCGTCGTCGAAGCGATGCTCGAGCACGCTCCCCGCCTGGCTTTGGCGAACGCTCTTGCCCGTGTCGTTCTGGATCGCGATGGGCTGCGTCTGTCGCGGGTCCGCTTCCCACTGCGCCCGCGTGAGGCCCAGCGGATCCTGCGCCTCGGGCTGGTCGAACACGTTGACGGTCGTGACGAGCCGCGTCCGGGCGCCTGCCTGCCACGCCCACTTCGCGTTGGCGATCCGGCGCGTCGCCGCGCTGTGCTCGCGATAGCCGTCGGTGTCGAAGCGCGAGGCGTCGAGCGTCAAAGCGTGCGGCCCTTCGGTGGCCGCGTACTGCAGGTCCTCGCGCCGCATCCCGGACGATCCGGCCGCGAATCCGCCCGAAAGCGTCGGCCGCGCCGCGCCGCTGCGCGTGAACACCTGCACCACGCCGCCGGCCGCGTTGCCGTAGAGGAGCGCGAGCGGGCCGCGCAGCACCTCGATGCGCTCGGCCGACGACAGGGCGATCGAGGACGCCTGCCCCTGGCCGTCGGGCATCGTCGCCGGGATGCCGTCGACGATCAGGCGGATGCCGCGGATGCCGAACGTCGAGCGCGAGCCGAAGCCGCGGATCGACATCTGCAGGTCCTGCGCGTAGTTCTCGCGATCGAGCGCCGCGATGCCGGGAACGCGCGAAAGCGCCTCGGAGAGGTTCACCTGGGGGCCGGCGATGGAGATCACGTCCGCGCCGATCGCATTGACCGCCGCCGGCGCATCGAACACGGCCGCCTCCGCGCGCGTGGCCGAGACGACGACCGGGTCGAGCAACACCGGCGCTTGCTGCGCATGCGAGGGCGCGCCGGCGAGCGCCGCGACGAAGGCTGCGAAGCCGTACTTCAGGGCATCCTCCTCGCTGGATCGGAACCGAAGCCTACCACCGCGGGGAGGATCGATCGAACGAGGGCGCGTGACCTCGATGCGGCCGGCGCGAAAGGGATAAGCTAGCGCCGCGGCTCGTGGGACGCCCGTCATGCACCCGCGACCGGCAGGCGGCGATCCCCCCGCGGCCAGGAGCCGCGCGGCGGGCTAACAGAAGAATAATCAGCGTGTTAGTTCTTGCGTCACGGAACCACCGGCGTTGGGCAACAAGACGAACATTCGAGACGCTCATCGGACAGGAGACCGACATGGCAACCGAGAACGGAAAGATCACGATGCGCAGCGCGGCGCGCCTCGCCTTCTGCACGGCGCTCGCGCTGGGCAGCGGCATGGCGTTGGCGAAGGGCGACGACGCGAACCTGGAAAGGCTGGGCAGCTTCAAGCGGACCGACACGCAACCCGGCAAGGTGATCCCGCAAGGGGGGCAGTACGCGGAGAACCTGAAGAAGGTGCTGCAGCAGATCAAGCTGCCGCCCGGATTCAGGATCGACCTGTTCGCGATCGTGCCCGATGCGCGCCAGATGGCCGTGAGCCGCAACAAGGCGACGGTGTGGGTCGGCACGCGCAAGACCACGGTGTGGTCGGTGACCGACCGCGACATGGACAACGTCGCCGACACGGTCGACGAGTTCAGCCCGAGCGTGAAGTTCGACGTGCCGGCGGGCACCTGCTACTCGCCCGACGGGTTCCTGTTCGTCGCCGAGCGCAACCGCGTGATGATGTTCCCGGCGGCCGAGTACTTCATGGAGAGCCCGGACACGGTCGCCGTCCCGATCGTGAAGCAGGGCGAGCTCATCCCGCCCGAGGAGGAGTCGTACAACCACAGCGCGCGCGCCTGCGTGATCGGCCCCGACAACCGCATCTACATCACGCTCGGGCAGCCGTTCAACGTGACGCCCGCGGAGAAGATCGACCTCTACCGGAAGTGGGGGATCGGCGGCATCGTGAGCTTCAACCGCGACGGCAAGGATCGCCAGGTCATCCTCACGGGCATGCGCAACTCCTCGGGGCTCGCCTTCAATCCGAAGGACGGCAGCCTCTGGTTCACCGACAACCAGGTCGACGGCATGGGCGACGAGATCCCGCCGGGCGAGCTCGACCGCGTCCCCCTGGAGAACGGCAAGCTCAAGACCGGCATGTGGTACGGCTTCCCGTGGCGCGGCGGCGGCGACACGAGGACCGACGAGTACAAGAACACGCCCATTCCCAAGGAGCTCGAGGCGAAGTACGTGAAGCCCGAGGTCGAGATGATCGCCCACGCCGCGGACCTGGGGATGATGTTCTACACGGGCAGGATGTTCCCCGCGCAGTACCACAACGCCATCTTCAGCGCGCAGCACGGCTCCTGGAACGCGGTCAAGCCGCGCGGCGCGCGCGTGATGGTGACGTACCTCGACGACAAGGGCCACGCGATGAAGACCGAGCCCTTCGCCGAGGGCTGGATGAACGAGGAAGGCGTCTACCTCGGCCGTCCGGTCGACGTGAAGCAGTACGTCGACGGGTCGATCCTCGTCTCCGACGACAAGGCGGGCGCGATCTACCGCATCTCGTACCAGGGCAAGTAGCGAGGCCGTCGAACGCGCGGGCTGGGCACGCGCCCGGCCCGCTTCTTTCGGGAGCACCCGACATGAGGATCTCGAAGCCGCCGGCGCTCGCGCTTTGCGCGCTGCTCGCCGCCGCATCGGGCGCGCTGCTCGATTCGCCGCTCGCCGCGGCGGCGGCGCCGGCCAAGGTGAAGACGCTGTGCCAGAACTGCCACGGGCTGGACGGCGTGGCGGTGATGCCGGGCGCGGCCAACCTGAGCGGCCAGCAGAAGGAATACCTCCAGGAGCAACTGCGCCAGTTTCGTTCCGGGCAGCGCCAGAACCCGCAGATGGGCGTCGTGGCGAAGACGCTGAGCGATGCCGACATCGACGAGATCGCCGAGTGGTACTCCCGGATCAAGGTGAGCGTCGAGATGCCGAAGTAGCGCGACGCCGGGAAGCGCGGCCTCCTTCAGCCGGCCTCGTCGATCCACGCCGCCTGGATCGCCTCCAGGATCTTCTCGCCCGAGCGCTTCGGATCGTCGTCGAAGCCTTCGAGCGCGGTGACCCAGCGGTGCAGGTCGACGAAATTCACGCGCATCGGATCCACGTCGGGGTGCGCGTCGGCGAGCGCGATCGCGATCTCGCGCGTGTCGATCCACTTCATTTGCGGCCCTCCGAGACCTGGTTGATGGTGTAGCGCGGGATCTCGACCGTCACCGGCTCGCCCGCCATCTTCGCCTGGCACGACAGGCGCGAGGTCATCTCGAGCCCCCACGCCTTGTCGAGGAGGTCGTCCTCCTTGTCCGACGCGGCCTCGAGCGAGTCGTAGCCCTCGCGCACGATCACGTGGCACGTGGTGCACGCGCAGGAGAGCTCGCAGGCGTGCTCGATCTCGATGCCGTTGTCGAGGAGCGTGCGGCAGATCGACTGGCCGTCGGGCGCCTCGATCTGCGCGCCTTCCGGGCAGAGCGTCTCGTGGGGGAGCACGGTGAGCCGGGTCATTTCGACACTTCGTCCACGTTGCGCCCGGCGAGCGCGCCCGCGATGGCGCGATCCATGCGCCGGGCGGCGAACGCGTCCGTCGCCCGGTTGAGCGCCGCGATCGCGTCCTTGATCGCGCGATGGTCGGCGCCGGCGCGCGCCTCCTCGAGCCCGCGCAGCGCCGCGTCCACGGCACCGCGCTCGGCGGGGGCGAGGAGGTCGCCGTCCCTCTCCAGCGCGCCGGCGGTCGCGGCGAGGAGCGAGGCCGCCTCCACGCGCTGCTCGGCGAGCGAGCGCGCGTCGCGATCCTCGCCCGCGTGCGAGAAGCTTTCCTGCAGCATCTGCGCGACGTCGTCGTCCGAGAGCCCGTACGAGGGCTTCACCACGATCGAGGACTCGATGCCCGTCGCCTTCTCGCGCGCGGAGACCGAGAGCAGCCCGTCGGCATCGACCTGGAACGTGACCTGGATGCGGGCCGCGCCCGCCACCTTCGGCGGGATGCCGCGCAGCTCGAAGCGCGCGAGCGAGCGGCAGTCGCTCACCAGCTCGCGCTCGCCCTGCACGACGTGGATCGCCATCGCGGTCTGGCCGTCCTTGAACGTCGTGAACTCCTGGGCGCGCGCCACGGGAATCGTCGAGTTCCTCGGGATCACGC
Source organism: Usitatibacter sp. (assembly GCA_036377935.1). GTDB lineage: Bacteria > Pseudomonadota > Gammaproteobacteria > Burkholderiales > Usitatibacteraceae > Usitatibacter. Next base: position 776 of record DASUXK010000146.1, on the reverse strand, counting down.
GCTCGACGAGCCCGCCCATGGTCTCGAGCCCGAGGGAGAGCGGGATCACGTCGAGGAGCAGCCAGTCGTCGCCCGGGATCCGGTTGCCCGCGAGCACGTTGGCCTGTATCGCCGCGCCGATCGCCACCACCTGGTCGGGATCGAGGTCCTTGAGCGGCGGCTTGCCGAAGAAGGCCTCGACCGCGCGCTGCAGGTGCGGCATGCGGGTCGCCCCGCCCACCAGCACGACGCCGTCGATGTCGGCGGGCGCCAGCTTCGCGTCGCGCAGCGCCTTCTTCGTGGGCACGAGCGCCCTCTGCACCAGCGCCGCGGTCGCCTGCTCGAACTCGGCGCGCGTGAGGTGCAGGTGCAGCTTCTGGCCATAGGAGAGCGTCACGTTCACGTCGGCGGTGTCCCGCGACGAGAGCCGCTCCTTCACCTCGCGGGCCGCAGCGAGCAGGCGGCGCGTGTCGCCCCCCTTCGCGTCGGCGATCTGGTGGCCCACGCGCCATTGGGTCGCGATCGCCTGGTCGTAGTCGTCGCCGCCGAGCGCCGAGTCGCCGTTGGTGGCGAGCACCTCGAAGACGCCGCGCGTGAGCTTCAGGATCGAGAGGTCGAAGGTGCCGCCGCCCAGGTCGAAGATCGCGAAGGTGCCCTCGGAGCCGTGGTCGAGCCCGTAGGCGATCGCCGCCGCCGTGGGCTCGTTCAGCAGGCGCAGCACGTTCAAGCCCGCGAGGCGCGCGGCGTCCTTGGTGGCCTGGCGCTGCGGATCGTCGAAGTACGCGGGCACCGTCACG